>DNWZ01000083.1:0-15963 GCA_003506095.1 Planctomycetaceae bacterium
ACACCTGCAGCGTTCGCGAACACGCTGAAGAAAAAATTTATAGCGCCCTGGGCAAGGTTCGACAAATCAAGGAACGCACGCCCGGCATGACGATCGGTGTAATGGGTTGCATGGCCCAGAAAGATCAACAGATCGTTTTCGATCGTGCGCCTTATGTCGATCTGGTCGTTGGCCCGGGACAACTGCATCAGATACCGACGTTGCTGGAAAAAGTCAGTCGTGGCGAAGGACGCCAGATGGCGATTTCGCTGGCCCGCAACGATGGCACACAGGACTCGATCCGCCGCAGCCACGAAACGTTCGATCCGCTGCGTGACCCGACGATGCGGCCGACTCCGTTCCAAGCCTACCTGCGGATTCAAATCGGTTGCGACAAGTTTTGTACCTACTGCATCGTGCCGATGACACGCGGCCCCGAACAGGGGCGATCGCCAGCAGAGATCATTTCCGAAGCACGCATCTTGGCCGACCAAGGGTGTAAGGAAATCACGCTGTTGGGACAAACGGTCAACAGTTATCGCCATGTCGAAGACGGCAAAACGACGCGATTGGCAAACCTGTTGGAACAGTTGCACGAAATCGATGGACTGGAAAGACTGAAGTTCGTCACCAGCTATCCCAAAGATATGACGACCGACTTGTTGGAAACGATTCGCGACCTGCCGAAATGCTCGCCTTACTTGCACGTCCCGGCGCAAAGCGGTCACGACGATGTGCTGAAGCGGATGAAGCGTGGTTATACCGTTTCGGATTACTTGAACATGATGGAGCGAATCGAATCGATCCTGCCTCATGCGACCATCAGCAGCGATTTTATTGTCGGATTCAGTGGCGAAACCGAAGAAGAGTTTCAAGCAACGGTAAAGCTGGTCGAGCGATGTCGGTTTAAGAACAGTTTCATTTTCCAGTACAGTGTTCGACCAGGAACGAAAGCTGCCGAGCGGTTGCCGGACGATGTGCCTCGCGAAGTCAAGGCACGCCGCAACCAAGAACTGCTGGCCGTACAAGACGCGATCTCATTAGAAGACCAGCGACAATTGATCGGTCGCACTTATGATGTTTTGGTCGAAGGGCCTAGTAAGAAAGCACTGAAGCAAGAAAACGTTTCTGACTTAGTCCAAATGACCGGCCGTACGCACTGCGATCGGATTGTCGTGTTTGACGGCAATCGTCGCCAAGCCGGCCAAACCTTGTCCATTCACATAGACGACGCCAGCAGCCACACGTTGATCGGTCGAGTGAAGACCGTCGAGCTGGTGACCATCGGAGCACCCAGGTTTTGAGTACCTCTCATTCTCATGGTCTAGCCATGAACACGCCCACGATCACTGATGAAAACATTCGCGTGATCAGCCTGCCAAACGGCTTGACGATTCTTGCCCAACCGATGCCGTGGTTGCGAACTGCTGCGTTTGCCCTCGCGGTTCGTGCCGGTGTGGAATGCGAGCCCGAAGGCCGTGGCGGCCTTGCGGGATTGTTGTGTGAAATGGCACAACGCGGCGCTGGCCCCTACAGCAGTCGTGATGTCGTTGCGTTGCAAGACAATCTCGGGCTTGATCATTCCGCTGGCGTGTCGTCCGCGCTGGCCTCGTTCGGCGCCGCAATGCCCGGCCAGTCGCTTCCCGATGCCCTGCGGTTGTACGCCGAAATCATTCGCCGACCTCACTTGCCAGGCGACCAACTTGATGACGCGCTCATGGGTGCGATGCAAGAAGTTCGTGCGATCAAGGATGAACCGACGCAACAAGTGATTTTGCGTTTGAAGAAAATGCAATACGGCCCGCGAGCCGGTCGCCCAAATTGTGGTGACGAAGCCGGGCTTAATGCGATCGAGATGAAGGACGTAAACCAGTTTTATGATCAACGTTATCGTCCCGAAGGGGCGATCATGGCGATCGCTGGCAACTTCGACGTCGAACAGATTATCGGTTTGGCGGAAGAGTTGTTCGGAGACTGGAAAGGCGCATTGATTGAAATTCCGCGCGATGCCAGCGGTCTGCCGGGCTATGAGCATATTCAACAAGATTCTTCGCAAACCCACATCGCTTTCTCGTTCGACGCCGTGCCACTTGGCGACCCGAATTATTACCTGATGCGTGCTGGCGTCGGAATCTTAAGCGACGGGATGAGCAGCCGGTTGTTTGATCGTGTTCGCGAACAGCGAGGGCTTTGCTATACCGTTTCGCTGAGCGCCCATTCGATGCAAGATCGCGGTGCAATCATCGGTTATGCAGGCACCACGCCCGAACGCGCCCAGGAAACGCTCGATGTGACGATGCGAGAAATCGAAGCATTGGTCGACGGCATCGAACCCGGTGAATTGGAACGTTTGAAAGTAAGGGTGCAAAGCAGTCTGATCATGGAACAGGAATCATCCTGGTCGAGAGTCTCGTCGTTGATTTCAGATTGGTACCATCGCGGTCGGGTTGTCACGATGGCGGAACTGGAACAACGAATCGAGTCGTTGCGGATCGATTCGATCGTCGAGTACTGGAAATCGAATCCTCCCAAAGGCTATCGCGTGGTAACACTCGGCCAAAAACCGCTGGTGATTCCACCTAGCCGCAACGGATAAAGACCATTCGGGAAATCTTCTTTTTTATATCTCTCTTTCACACCTTCATCCATGTCAACCTTTCGGCACGCCACGCTTTCCAACGGCTTGAAAATCGCAGCGGAAATCGATCCTCGCGGCTACTCGGCTTCGTTCGGATACTTTGTCCGTACGGGGTCACGCGACGAAACCGATATCGAATCCGGCTGCAGCCACTTTCTTGAACACATGATGTTCAAAGGGACGGCAAAGCGGTCTGCCGCAGACGTCAATCGTGAACTCGATGAACTGGGCGGAAACTCCAACGCCTTTACCAGCGAAGAACAAACGGTTTATTACGCGACCGTGTTGCCGAAGTATCAAGATCGAATCATCGATCTGTTAAGCGATATGATGCGTCCGTCGCTACGTCAGGAAGATTTTGACACGGAACGAAAAGTCATATTAGAAGAAATTGCGAAGTATGAAGACCAGCCACCCTTTGGCGCTTTCGAGCGGGTGATGGAACGTTACTTCGGGCCACGTGGCATTGGGCGACGAATCCTCGGGACCAGCGAGTCGATTGTCGATATGAGTCGACAAACAATGTATGACTATTTTACCCGCCGTTATGCCCCGGGAAACATTGTGCTAGCCGCAGCAGGCAACGTCGACTTCGATGGCTTGGTCGCGATGGTCGAGCGTTTGACGTCGCATTGGGGCGACCTAGTCGCGGCGCCGGCACCACCGCCGGACGACGCATCGGCCTTGCCCGTCGGAATCGCCACCGATCCGTTGATTTCCAGCCCCGATGCCGCACAAGCGTATTTGGTTCAAATCGGACCCGCACCCGGTGGAAACGATCTCGATCGTTATCCGGCCAGACTTTTATCCAGCATTCTGGGCGATGATTCCGGCAGTCGTCTATTTTGGGAATTGATCGATACCGGTCGAGCGGAATCGTGTTCGTTGTGGACCCAAGAGTTTATGGATGTCGGCGCGTTGTTTACCATGTTGGTTTGCGACCCTGATGATTTGTCGTCCAATCGCCGGATCGTTGAAAAGACGATCAAACGGTTGTTGCGAGACGGCGTTTCCCAAGAAGAACTCGATCAAGCGATCAATAAAGCGGTTGCGGGCTGTATTATGTCGAATGAACGTCCGAGCAATCGGATGTTTGAAGTGGGGTCCGATTGGCAACTGCGCGGCGAATATACCGACCTGGACAAGGTGCTGGAGCGTTATCGTGGCGTGAACGTCGATGAAATTGGACGGATCGCTGATAAGTACCTGACAGAAGCCACCGTCGAAACCCTTGCAACGGCTGAACCTTTGACCCAACCGACTTGAGTAACAACGATGCAAAAATCCTGGTGGGCAATAGCACTGATCGCGGCACTGTTGTTGCCAAGGCATTCATTGCACGCAGAAGAGCCCACCGGAATCGACTGGAAACTGCAAGGCACGGCGAATTGGCAGCCGCGTGATTCACAAGCTGAATACGTCCACGGCGGAAAAATGTGGATCGCGGGCGGTTGGTTCGATTCCAATTCAGCGCCGCCCCGAGACGTTTGGTCATCTGCCGATGGTGTGAAGTGGAAGCAAGTTACCGCCGATGCTCCATGGCTTCACAGCGACCTGCCGATGAATATCACATTCGATGGCAAGATGTGGATGATGGGCGGATGGTACAACGGTCGCCTGCCCGGGCATTCGGCCAGCAATCAAGTTTGGGCGTCGACTGATGGCGAGCACTGGGATTCAGTAACCAAGTCGGCGGCGTGGTCGCCGCGAATCGCAGCGGCGACCGTCGAGTTTAAAGGAAAGATGTGGCTGCTTGGCGGCACCGAGAACTATTACTTCGGCGATTCAACAAGTTTGAAGAATGACGTTTGGTCCTCGGCCGACGGATCGAATTGGCAACAGGTCACTGCGGCAGCGCCATGGTCGCCGCGAGCTTATCATCAAGCGGTGGTCTTGGGTGACAAGATTTACGTTCTTGGCGGAGGCGATTACGCACCTCGGCATCATGCGGTCAACGACGTTTGGTCTTCACCCGATGGAGTCAACTGGACACAGGAAACCGCAGCCGCCCCTTGGTCGTCGCGGATTTGGTTTTCATCAACCGTTTATCGCGACCGCATGTGGGTGTTGGGTGGGTGGTCGCAAGCGACCGGAAATGTTGGCGATGTTTGGCATTCCGCTGACGGTAAAAATTGGCAACAACTGATCACACCAACATCTTGGAAAGCACGGCATGAGCATTCCGTGTTTCTGCACCAAGACAAATTGTGGATCGCAGGCGGACATGCACAACCGTTATCGAGCGAAGTCTGGTCGCTCGCCTTGCCGCGTGATTGGAAACCGTGAGGATGATGTGCCTGCGAAGGGCCAGGCCTCTTTTCCAGGCCTCTTTTCCAGACAGCGTCTAGCTCAGCAATTCTTTGCGGATGCGTTTGAAGTATTGCAGCAGCGGTCTTGGCCCGCCTGATTCCCATAACCCGGCGTGAGGCAGGATGTGTGGCAAGGTGTCGTCCCAGCCTTCCCAAATCACCGCATGAACGAACGGTTTGGCGAGCGCCAGACGCATGATCGAACTGGCAACTCGCATCTGCAGAACATCGCCTGAGTCTTCATTGCCCAGCGGGATGATGCCACAGGGGCGACGCGCCAAGGGATCGGGCTGGGTATCCGCCGGAACGGCCAGTTGCACCATCAACGGCAGGCCGAGAGTCGCCCATCGGTCGAGCATTTGACCGATTGCCAGAGTGCTGCGCGGGATCGTTCCCAAGCCCGAATAGCCGACGCGCAATTCGAGCCCGAGTCCGGCCAGGCCTAATCCGCATCTTGCCAGCGCATCAGCAAAATGAATCGGTGAAATGCCGTCGCGGTGATGTGCCAGATACTCGCCTTGAGGTTGGTCAAAGCTAAGGATCACTGGAGTTTGAGGATCTTGACGTCGAACGGTTTGTACCAACGTCATTGCCAGTCGCATCACCTGTTCATCGGTTATACGAATGGGGCCAGGCGTGTTTAAACCCGATGCACAATTCCAGATCTGGACACGTCCCTTGTAACGTTTGATCACCTGTTCGGCGAAATGATTGACCGAATCCAGCAGAGCGTCGAAGTTGTCTTCGATCAAATACAGCCAATGCGGCATCATGCGGTCTTGAAAATCGAGCAACGGTCCGCCGATCACTCGCATCCCTTGTGACGTTGCCCAAGCGATCGCTTCGTCGGCTCCGTCGAAGTCGAATCGTCCGGCATCGGTTTCGATTTCTCCCCAGCTCAGCCGCACCGAAGCGGTGTTGAAAGCCGCAGCGAACTCGGCGGGGTGCGTCGGCGCGCCGCCTGCGGGTGGAAGCGTGGCACCGACCAACGTGCCGAGCTTTGATTCGCGTTGTTTGCGAAACGCGATCGCTTGAGATGAGTAATTGTCGGACAGTTGATGCGAAGCTTGTTCCAACAACGCGACCGCTGCGATCGCATCTTCATCTTGGGCGGTTCCTGGCGGCCGACCACTGGCGTCCAGGAACCTTGCTGTCGCCTCGTCGACCATGGCATGAAACGAGTCGTCCAATCGCAACCCGGATCGTGCCCAAAGATCCGATTGCGTACGGACACCGTAAAGCGAGCCGCGCGCGAGCTCGAGGGCAAGCGAATAGGGCGTTTCGCGTGGCCGCAGTGAACAGGTCCCCAGCGAAGTGATCCCGTATTTATCGATTGGCCAAGGCAAAAAAAGTTTGCCCGATTCGTCGATATCGCGACGGACCGTCAACCGGCCGCCATCGAGTTTGGCCGACGTGTGCCACGGTACGCCTTCGATACCCGACAAATAAGCTGACGGCCAAAGGGCATTGGCCAGCAGGTGCTGTTGCGACTGATCGACGTCAAAAATGAACTGGCCCATAGAAGCGATATTTGTTGGCCGTCCGGCGTGATGTTGGTGGTTGGATGACGAGGTGATTGTCGGCGGCGGGTGAGCGATCGAACCAATCGGCGTGAACACGAAATCAAGCCGCAGATGTTACCGTGAAAATCGTTTCGCTGCGACGCGCCGTTGCAGGACAGGCGGTCTCATGCCAGATTGCGGTTAATCGCAGTCCCCATTGAACCGCAAAATAGTCGACAATCGACCGCTGCATTCCCCCGTTTCTCGCAATAGGAAACTCGCTCATGTTCCAATTCGATTCCGGTGGCGCCCTCATGGCAACCAATTTGCCGTTTCCCAAACGCAGCGGCAAAGTTCGCGACGTTTACGATCTTGGCGACCGGTTTCTGATCGTCAGCACCGATCGAATCAGCGCTTTTGATTACGTTTTGCCTTCGGGAATTCCTGATAAAGGGCGAGTTTTGACGGCCACCAGTGAGTTTTGGTTCAGCCACCTGGAGGGCATCCGCCATCATTGGGTTACCGGCGATGTGCCCGCGGGGCTGCTGCCTGAAGTCATTGATCCGGCACCTTTGGTCGGTCGGTCGATGATTGTCCGCAAAGCTTCGGTGGTGCCTTACGAATGCGTGGTGCGGGGCTATTTAGAAGGGAGCGGCTGGAAGGAATACCAACAATTTGGCAAGGTTTGCGGTATCGAATTGCCACCCGGTTTGGTTCAGTGCGACCGCTTGGCCGAGCCGATTTTTACTCCGGCGACCAAGGCCGCATCGGGACACGACGAAAACATTCCATGGCAACGGATGGCAGACGACCTCGGTCCGCCGCTGGCGAGTGAGCTGCGAAAACTGAGTCTCGAAATTTTTTCGCGAGCCTCGGATTATGCCCAGCAGCACGGAATTTTGATCGCCGACACCAAGTTTGAGTTCGGCTTTTCCGATGGCGAACTGATTCTGATCGACGAAGTGCTGACCCCCGACAGCTCGCGATTTTGGCCGGCCGCCGATTACCACCCCGGCAGGCCTCAGCAATCGTTTGACAAGCAATTTGTCCGAGAATGGTTGATGGACAGCGGGTGGGATCGCGAAAGCCCGCCTCCGGCGCTTCCCATCGATGTCATCCTGAGAACTCGCGAAAAGTATCTCGAAGCTTATCAGTTGCTGACCGGTCGACCGGTTCCAACGATTTATGTCGAGCCACAGGGCGATTTCTAGCGTACTTGCGTTAAGATAAACGGATTCTGATTCCATTTGTTTCTTGTCGTCCGTGGACACGCGGTCGTTTTGGGGAGCGAAACTCAATGCCGTCGTCGGTTCGCGATTTTTGGTCGACACTCGTTCGTTTGCGTCTGGTGGATGCCGCCACGGCTGAGCAGATGGCGCGGCAGTTAGATGCCGCCGGGGCTGATGATCCGGTTAAAGTCGCCAAGAGCTTGATCGCTCAAAAGTGGTTGACCAAGTTCCAGGCGAAGCGATTGTTAGCGGATCGCGGCGACGAATTGGTGCAAGGAAACTTTTTGGTTTTGGACCGGGCAGAGACGTCGCCGCTTAGCCGTTGGTTTCGGGCTCGCCCTTTCGATTCGCCCGCCGAGTATTTCATTTATGCGTGCAGTTCTGCAGCGGACTCACGTTCGCCCGTTGATTTGGCTTGGCTGCAACCGCACACGATGGTTTTTGCCGCTGGCCTGCAAACGATTCACGTTGTTGAAACGGCTGCGGCCAATCCGGCGATCGGTTCACCGTGGCGAGGGTTGGTGGTCAGCGAATTGCCGCTTGGCAAATCGTTGGCTGATTGGGGGACATCGACCGGGCCGATCGGTTTTGCCAGTGCCATTGCGTTGGGGGAAGTTGTCGGTGGTGCGTTGGCAGCGATGCACGCGGCAGGGTTGTTTCATGGCGGATTGCGTCCCGGTCGAGTGTGGATTGCAGAGGATTCGAGTGTCTATCTGCTGCGCACCGCCAGCGGACCGCCGATTTTTCCAGGTGCCGCGGTTCAACCTCCCTATGATTGGTTCGACGACGATGGCCAAGCGGCCGCTTTTTCCGCTCCGGAATGGCTTGCCGGTCAATCACACGCCGACACGCGATCGGATGTTTATTCGCTCGGGGCACTGATTTACCACGTCGCTACTGGTCGCATGGTGAGCCCGGGAGTGTTGCCTGCCGAAATCGCTGGCGCGGTGGCTGCGGGTGCCAGTGGCGATCCGCTGCTGCGAGTTCTAGGCGCGACTTTAGCGGCTAGTCCGGATCAGCGATTCCAGGACGTACCAAGCTTTTTGCAGGCGTTGGCGGCTGTCCAGTCGATGTTGGCGTCGCAACCGCAGATTGAGCAACCCCGTGTTGAGCAGCCCCGTGTTGAGCAGGCGATTGCTGCCGAGTCGAACATGTCTGCTGCAGCGGTGCCTCCGATCGAAGTTGAAAAGCAAGCATCGAAAGCGAGTCCGGAAGCGACTTCAGTTCGAAAAGCCGAAACGCCCGCACCCGTTGCCTCACCGGCTGCGATGCCCAAGAAAACAGAAAAACCTATTTCGACGAACCCTTCGCCAAACGCCCAAAAACAAACTGTTGCAGTCGATCGAGAAGCGGTTGGTCCGGAACCTGTCAAAGCGAAAACGATAACAACACCGGTGCCTGCGGCTAACAACGCTCCACCAGCGGATGCGCCATTAACGGAAACCACAGAACCAGCCCCATCCGCTCCGCCGAAATCAGCTTCGAAACCGGAAAAGGCTGTCGCAGCGGCAAGCCCCAAACCAGATGCAGCAACATCCAAACCCGCTTCTGAAGCTGAACCGCCACAGCGTCGAGTTCGCAAACGCAACCGCCGGAATCAACGAGGACCGATCATCATCGGGTCGTCGGCGGTCGGCATCCTGTTGCTGTTGGTCGCCGTCGTAATGCGTTCCACGGGTGACACCACCTCGCCTGAAAGGCCACGCCCGGTGCCTCGGCCGGTCGCGGTTGTGACGCCGACCACTTCACCAAGCAATGCTGCGACGCAGACACAGCCGGCATCATCCGAATCGGCTGTGGGCGGATTTGAGATGGTTCGCGACGATAAAGCCTTATGGGCTCCGCCATGGCCCGCGGATTCTGTCGCTCCGCCACTGGATTTGGTCGTTCCTGGTGCCCAAGCGATTGTTTCGCTGCGGCCAAAATCGATGCTTCGCGAAGGTGCCGAGGCGGATTGGCTCGGTTGGTTTGGGCAAGATTTGGAGCCGTCGCTGAAGCAGTTGAGCCAGCGGACTGGAGTTGAGCCGCGACAGATCGAGCGTTTGACGATCGGATTGGTTGCCGGAGTCGATGGCGAGCCGATGGGGTCGATTGCGGTGTGGTTGTCGCAACCGACGGATTTGAAGACCTTGCGGCAGAAATGGGGCGTATCGGCATCCAAAACGCAAACCGGCGAAACCATTTTTGCTGGCGACGAGCCCAGTTCGGACGCTTACTTTGTGCCTGGCGAAGCGATTACCGACGCCACGACGGTTTCTTCGTTCGCGGTCGGATCGCTCGATACGATTCGCTTGATCGCCGAAGGTGGTGGCGGTGCGATTCCGCTTTCTCGGCCGCTGCAAACTGCCTGGGACCAGACCAGCGATTCGGCCGATGTCGTGGCTATGGTGGTCCCGAACTTCCTGTTCGCCGATGGCCGGAAAATGTTGCAGCGTTTCGCGCCGCGTTCGATCGATCCTCTTAAAAGTTTGCTAATTCCCAACGTTTCTGCCGCAGTGCTGACCATCGACACTCGCCAAAATTGGTACGGCGAAGTGAAGCTGTTACCCGGTGGTGGGACAACGGCCGCAGGTTTAACACGTGAAATCCAAGACCGTGCTGCTGGGTTGCCTGCGTTGGCAGAATCGTTCTTGGTCGATTCGGACATTTCGCCATCATGGCGTGCAATGGCAATCCGCTTGCCTCAGTTTTTACGGGCCATCAACGACCAATCTCGCTACGGCGTTTCCGCAACGCTGGCGACGGGCAATTTTTATCTGCCCGCTGCCGCCGCTCCGCAAGTCACATTGGCTTCGCTGTTGGCGATGTCGACGACACCGCAGGCTGCCGCAGTCGTCGCCACCACCACGCCGACTTCAACGGTGCTGACGGTCGAACAGATGCTTGATACGAACCTTTCGATCAGCTTTGAACAAGAATCGCTTGAGTTTGCCGTAGCGATGATCGGCGATGAGTTTTCCACGGGATTGCCCGAAGGGACGCCGCGTCCCAAGATCACGATCATCGGCGGCGATTTGGAAAAATCGGGAATCACCCAAAACCAACAGGTTCGTGATTTCAAAATGCGCGAAGTGCCGTTGCGCGAAGCATTGACACGGTTAGTCGCGGGTGCGAACCCCGATAAAACAGTCACCGCTATGACCGAAGAAAAACAGTCGCTTGTCTGGGTGGTCGATCCGGCGTCGACCGACCAAAGCCCGTCGTTGCTGATCACGACTCGTCCTCAAGCGGCAGTCAAAGGCTATAAATTGCCCAAAGAGTTTGTTGGACAGTAGACTCGGTTTGGCTGGGTGTTGGCAGAGCGGTCAGCGACTATGTTCGAAATGCGGCGATTACCCCAGGCCGTTGCAGCAGAATCATTGCCCAGATTGCAAACGGCAGCGAAAGTCCCAAACACGGACCGCATAACGGAAAGAGGCCTGCGACCGCTCCGGCCCAAGCGATGCCCAGTTTTTTTCGAGCAATCATGGCGACCGAGCCGAAAATGGTCAGCAGTTGACAAAACATGGGCAGCACAACGCTGCCGATCTGGCCCATGCGAAACGCGACAATGTTGTTCGGGTCGAATCCTGGTGGCGCGCCAAAGCCGATTCCCATCGCGATGTTGAACGCGATCGCACCCAAGCAAAGGGTGAAGGTTAACATCGACATCGATAACAAAATCGTCGCTAGAATTGTCAGATTTTTCAGATCGTCTTCGCCCGTGGTGCGCAGGTCCGCTGACGGATGCACTTCGTAAGGATTCCATGACGAACCGTCTGACATGGCGTCACGCAGTTCCCGGGCCGGTTAACAATTTGGTCATTTGGGCATTCAACTCAAAGGTTGAAGAAAGGCAAAACTTCGGCACCCATTCGTTCAGTGTGCCGCCATCGCAGGCGGTGATTGTCGCGCCGGCTTGTCGAGCTATCACAATTCCCGCCGCAGCATCCCACGACTTTACGCTCGTCGCCCAATAAGCATCCAGCCGACCATCTGCTACGTAACACATGTTCAACGCACACGAACCGAGGCGTCGAAGCGAACGACAGTTTTCCAGCACATTAACGAACTGATCGATCTCGGGGGCGTGTCGATGGATACCTGCCGGAAAGCTGCATGCGACCAATGCGTGGTCCGTCGTTACGCAGCGGCTGGGTTGCATCAGGCGACCGTTGCAGTATGCACCTTGGCCGTCAATTGCGGTGAAAAGCTCTTCGTAAACCGGATCGTAGATCACGCCCAGACGCATGGTCCCGCGGGCCCACAGGCCGATCGAAACGGCAAAGTTTTGCAGGCGATGAACATAATTGACTGTGCCATCCAGCGGATCAACGACCCAGCACGGCGGTGCATCGTTGTCGCCACGCAAGACCGAATCAGGCGGATCATTTTCGCCCTGTTCTTCGCCGACGAACGCGTAATCCGGATACACACCCTGCAACACTTCGCGAATCGCCCGCTGGGCGGCGACATCGGCATCGGTCACCAAATCTCGCGGCGCTTTTTCTGACACGACTCGGCTATCGCGTCGTGACATCAGCTCCACCGCTGCAGCCTTGGCAGCGCGAACCGCTACTTCCAAATGATCTTGATCCATCGAATCGATTAACCGATCTCTAACTGACGCAGCTCCTCGAGCCACACACGGATGTCATTGTCGTACTCCGTCGCCATGTTACCCATGATCAGTTGTCGCTGGAATGCGGCCGCGCCTTGATCGACCAACTCCGCCGCTTCGGCACTCGGGAAACGGCGATTCGGATCCGGTGCGATCAGCCCCCGCAGGAAGTTCATCAGCAGTTCGTTTCGCAGCACTTCATCGGGCAACAGTGTGTCGAGTCGCTGAGGCAATTCCCGTTTGGCTTCCAGCAATTCTCGCAGCGTCATGTCGCCAGCGAACGGATTTTGTCCCGCCAGCAACTCGACCAACACGTATCCGGCACTCGCCAAATCGCTGCGTGGCGAAATCTCGTTGTTTTCCAGCAATTCGGGCGCAGCATAAATCGGCGTGCAATCGCGATCGCGAGGCGGATTGCGAAAATCGAGCGCCGACCCCATATCGATTAACTTCGCATGCCCGGTCCGCTTCAACATGATGTTGGCTGGTTTCACGTCGCCGTGAACAATCCCTTCGCGGTGCAGTGCCGCAAGTGCGCCAAGACACTCGCGCACGATCGCGACCGCCACGCCCGCCTTGAACCGCGACTGCACCGGCCCGTCGGTCAGGATCACTTCGTTGATGTATTTCCACCGTCGCGCACTGACCCGGCCTTCGAGCGCCCCCAAACATTCGGGCATCACCAGGCGTCGTAAGTCGTATCCGTCGATCCATTCCATGATCATGATGCGGATACGATCACGCTCGAAAAAGTTCTGGACGTCCAACACATTGTCGTGCTGGATCAGAGCGATACGGGCCGCGATACCAGCGATCCGAGCCATCGCTTCGTCGTATCGTCGGGCCGACGAATACCGCTCAGGAGAGAAGATTTTGATCGCCACGGGCAGCGTGAACTGATCGGTGCCCCGGTATTCGCTCAAGTAAACTTCGCCCTGGCCCCCGCGACCGAGCAGTTTGCGAAGGTGGTAATAACCGGTCCAACTCAGCTTTTGTCGCTCGATCGTTTGCTCGTAAGCGGCGANNGTCGGGTTCGGCTCATGTCGGGTGGTCGACTGCATCCTCATCCCGCCATCCTTGGATAAAAAGCTCACTTCATTTCACATGTCAGAGGAGGGGTAATCCATCGAATCAACCTTTAGACGCGGCGAAAATCGAATTCGTTCACCACTGGCGATTAGTTTTGACCAATGCGGACTTTATTCTAGTCGAAACGAGGCACACGAAGCTTGTCAAGCCATCGTTAACATTTGTCGTTGATAAACCCCCTGCTAGCGCAATGTATGCTCGACCGAAACTTTAGACGGCGTCCGAGTTAAACCCACAGTTCAACCGCGGGACTACCGCCCAACTGACCGCCGACAAGCTTGCTGCGGAGGTGCTTTACTGAATGACTATAGCTAAAGCGGGCAAAGCCGTAAAACCTGATTTTTGGCACAACCGGTCGGGTGAAGTGCACACAAGTAAAGCGAAAAAACGGTTCATTATCGTAGCGGTCGCGAAATGGCGACTTTGTTTTCGCAATTCTCGCATCGCATATTTTTTCTAAGCGATCATCCATCGGGATTAACAATACCTTGATGCTTGGCACTCCGCGCAGCTTTGCAAATCGGGCCAGTTGCAGCTAGCGGATGTTGCAAAGCGGAACGATTTCTCCCTGATCGACGCAATGAAATTGCAACCAGAGGAATTGGGCTGGCCCCACGTAAGCGACTTCGTTCAGCGGAACCACTCCCGAATTTTTGGCAAGGCGCAATCCTGTAATGAACAAAATCCATCTCATTCGGCGTCTGGCCACTCCGCTAACTCGGTTTATCCAAAACAGTTCCTTCAGTGCAGTGCTGTTGTTCTTGGTAACGTTTTTAGCATTCGTATTAGCGAATACGCCGGCCCACGAGCAC
This sequence comes from Planctomycetaceae bacterium, assembly GCA_003506095.1. Taxonomy (GTDB): domain Bacteria; phylum Planctomycetota; class Planctomycetia; order Pirellulales; family Pirellulaceae; genus UBA6163. The sequence goes on from DNWZ01000083.1 coordinate 14,159, forward strand.
ATACAAAAAATTCTATCAACCCCGATTGGTTTCCACCTCAATGGTTTTAAGCTCAATAAACCATTTATTCTTTGGATCAACGATGGCTTGATGTCGATTTTCTTTTTCGTCGTCGGATTAGAACTAAAAAGAGAAATCGTTGCCGGTGAGCTCTCAAAACCTCAAAACGCGTTGTTGCCGATTATGGCAGCAATCGGAGGAATGCTATTCCCGGCCTTGATCTACATCGGTTTTAACTTGAACAGTTCGTCGGATGCGATACGCGGTTGGGGAGTCCCCATGTGTACTGACATCGCATTCAGCTTGGGGGTCTTGTTGCTGCTCGGTTCTCAAGTGCCCATGCAACTTAAGGTTTTCTTAACAGCCGTCGCGATCATTGATGACATCGGCGCGGTCACAGTAATCGCACTCTTTTATTCCTCGGAGATATCTTTCGAGAATGTAATGATCGGATTCTTTTTCCTATCATTAATGGCTGTCGGTAATTGGATTGGCGTAAGAAGCGTTCTCTTCTATGGGGTTCTGGGCATCGGAGGCGTGTGGCTCGCTTTTTTGCTCTCGGGAGTGCACGCCACGGTTGCCGGTGTGCTGTCTGCGTTCGCCATCCCTGCTTCCCGGTCGATCAACAAAGACGACTTCCTGGAAAAGTTGCAGTCGCTGACTCAGGATTTTAAAGAATCAGTCAGTTCTCGTCATGAAAGGTATCTCGTGTCTCCTGGCGAGGAAAACATTATCAATGAAGTTAAAAAAATTTCCAATTATGCCATATCTCCGCTGCAAAAGCTGGAGCACAGTATGCATCCGTTGGTGGCTTTTGCCGTTATACCGATTTTTGCATTGGCGAACGCCGGAATACCGATTCGAGGCGACTGGTTTGCGATGGCCACCAGTCCGGTCGCACTGGGAAGCGGTGTAGGCTTGTTGGTAGGGAAAATCGCGGGGATCTACGGAGTATCGATCATCGGGATTAAGTTAGGCTGGTTTGCCATGCCCGCCGGTGTGAACAACCGTATGATTTTGGGCACATCATTTCTGGCCGCCATCGGTTTTACGATGTCTTTGTTTATTACTTCACTGGCATTCGAGAATCCGATCTACGCCGCCCAGGCCAAAATGGGGATTTTGCTTGCCTCGCTTGTTGCAGGGATATGCGGTTTTCTGATTCTGAAACTTGCATTACCCAGACAGTAAAAAGAGGCTGAAAGTAAAAAAAGTGGAGGACCCTGGGGACGCACATTTTTTGCTCCATTTCTGCCATCGCGAACGATGAAGACCCTGCGGGGTAAGCATGGCTTGAGATGCTGTCACCGGCTTCAGATGGTGCGGCTTCAGATGGTGCCACCCATCTTTTGTTGACAGGGCGGCGGGTGGTTGGTACGATTGGCGGAAACGGGAGAAACGATTATGGGTAGATCAGCTCGCGCCGAAGAGTTTCAGGCGTCTGAGGTCGGGATTGTGCATGTGGTGCAGCGATGCGTCCGTCGTGCGTGGCTCACCGGACGAGACGATCAGACTGGCCAAGATTACTCGCATCGACGCGAGTGGATTCGGCGACGCTTGGAATCGCTCGCCTCGGTCTTTGCCGTCGATTTGCTGACTTACGCGATCATGAGCAATCATATGCACCTGATCTTGCGCAACCGCCCCGATGTCGTTGCGAAGTGGACTGACCAAGAAGTGGCTATTCGCTGGTTGCGAGTCTTTCCAGGCCGAAGGCTGGAAGAGCATCTGGCTGAGCCGACCCAAAGCGACGTTCAAATGCTGGTCAACCAGCCTGAGCGAATGGCCGTGATCCGAGAACGTTT
>DNWZ01000083.1:16127-16365 GCA_003506095.1 Planctomycetaceae bacterium
AGCGCAGCAGCGTTTGATTTGATGCCGGTTACGAATCAAGAAGCTGGCGATAGAATCAAAAACACGCCGGTTGCAGAGTTGAAGAAGCAGCTGAAAGCCAAGAAACGTAATCCGACGGGGCGCAAGATCGCCTGTGATGCTTGGTTGTCGCCGTTGACATTGGACAAGCAGATTTCATCGATTGATCATCAGGTGCATGGCAATGGCTTGCGAGCCAGTGACCGAGGTTTTTTGCAGA
>DNWZ01000063.1 GCA_003506095.1 Planctomycetaceae bacterium
TGCAAAGTTTCGAACTCGCGTATCGTATGCAGATGGAAGCGAGCGATGCATTCGACATCGGCCAAGAACCTCAGTCGATTCGCGATATGTATGGCGATTCAGTCCAGGCCCGTCAAATCTTGATCGCAAGGCGCTTGGTCGAACGAGGCGTGCGTTACATCCAGCTTTGGCACGGTTCGGGCCAACCGTGGGACAGTCACGACAAGATCGAGGAAAACCACAAACGATTGGCCGGGGAATGTTCTAAAGCGATCGGCGCGTTGTTGCGTGATTTGAAACAACGCGGCCTGCTGGATGACACGCTGGTGATTTGGGGCGGCGAGTTTGGTCGCACTCCTACGGTTGAACTGCCCAAGCCAGGTGCGAATGCGGGAACGACAAGTGGACGCGATCACAACCACTATGGATTTACAACCTGGCTCGCAGGTGGCGGGGTTAAAGGCGGCTATGTCCACGGTGCGACCGATGAGTTCGGTTTTCAAGCAGTTGAAAACCGAGTCCATGTTCACGACTTGCACGCCACGATCTTGCATCTATTAGGTTTTGATCACACTCAACTGACGTATCGTTACGCCGGTCGCGATTTCCGGCTGACGGACGTTCATGGCAATGTGGTGCATGACATCATTCGTTAAGTGCGGTGTGTCTTATGAACTTCCCAGTCGAATCTAGGCTTTGTCCGAAATGGGGGTTGATCCTTTGCAGGCAAGCCATTTTTACCTGGGTTTTGGTTCTTGCCGGAGAGGGTAAGACCCCTTTTCGGACAAAATGTATTTTCCAAATCGCTTTGGCACTGCTGCTGTTGATAGCCTCGCAATCCAACGAGGTGAAAGCAGAAGTCGAAGCGTATGGAACCTTTGAGTGCATGGGAATCGTAGCCGACTTGCCCGCCGGTGTAACACACGAACAAATTGGCGAAGTGCGAGTTGAACTGGAACGAAATGGCCGTTGGCAGCCGATGCAAAGTGCTGTGCGTGTTGGCAGTGAGCCCTACTATGCCAGCAGTCTGTTCGGATTAACGCCAGCAACGAACTATCGATGCCGGGTTTCATTTGATGACACGAAGGGAAAGCCTTTAAAGACCGAAACGCTCGTCGGATCGACACGAGATGAAGTTTCAATCCCGCCACCACTGAAGGAAATCTACGTTAGCCCCAGTGGCAGTGATGCTAGCGATGGGACCAAATCCAGTCCCTTTGCAACGGTTGCTCACGCCTGTGCAGTTGCAACACCAGGAACGCATATCTTGCTGCGCGGCGGTCTTTATTACGAAGGGGAGATCGCCCTGCCCCAGAAGCCGACTGCCGAGGCTCCACTTGTGATTCGGTCTGCGGCGGGCGAGACCGGCATTCTGAATGGTTCCGATCCCAGTTTGCTTAGATCCGAGTGGTCAACGTTGGCACCACAAGTTGTTCAGCATCGATCAAATCACGATGCGCGAAACGTCTCGTTGAAACGACTCACGGACGGCAAAATCTTTCGAGCCTATCGTATGACATCGCTTGCCGAGGTCACCAACGCGACAAGTTTGTTTGAGGGCAAGGTTCGCTCCTTCGCCGATCTTTCGATTCAAGCGGCCTATTGGTCCGATGGTTCGACAATCACGATCCGGGTGCCGGAAGGGGCTGTCGGCGATTATGCGGTGTCTGTTTCCCGAATGAATCACGCCTTCAGCATTGATGATCGAAACCATTTCTACATCGATGGGATAACATTCTCACATTATGGTGCGAAGGATTACTCTCGCAGCATTATCCTGAATAACGCTAGCGATATCGTTATTCAAAAATGCCGATTTCACTACAACAACACTGGTATCGGAATAAAGCGAAATTGTAACCGCGTTGTCGTACAAGATAATGTTTGCTTGGATGATACAGCCGACTGGCATTTTGGTTATACGAAGTCGGCTGGATCGCTGTATCATTCGGAAGTCGAAACCGGTTTCGTCACGATCAATGGGCCCTACAGCGGGCGTGGTGTGGTGATTCGCCGCAATGCCGTGCGAGGCTTATTTGACGGTTTCGGGCTAGCGCCCGTTCCCTATGCGGGAACCCGCACAGCCGAATTGGACTTTTATGACAATCGGATTTTTCATGTAGCGGACGACTTCATGGAAATTGACGGTTATGCGCGAAATTATCGCATATTTCGCAATGACATGCGTGAATCATTGTCAGGAATTTCGCTTGCCCAGGCGCTCGATGGTCCAGTTTGGATCGTGCGCAACCGAATCATCGATTGCGGAATTGCCAAAGCGACCGAATTGGAAGCGTATCCGGGGTATCCTTTCAAAACCAATGGTGGCCATGGGGCCGACGTCGGATCTGGAAAGATTTTTTTCTTTCACAATACAGCAAGTAGTCGCGATCCTGCGAGCCATGCATTGCTGGTTAAAAACGCCAGTTGGAAAAAACTAACTCTACGCAACAACATTTGGATCGGACAAAGCCACGGCTTTCTTTCTTGGACGAAGGATCTGTCCCCCATCGATTGGGATTACGATAATCTGTACAGCACAAAAGGCGTGCTTCTGCAATTTGGAAATCGGGGCAATGTCTCGCTGAACACTTATTACAAAGATTTAAAAGAAGTATTCAATGGGACCGGGTGGCTTGAACACGGCGTATCCGCTCCACCCCTGTTTTACGATTCACCCGCAAGGGACTTCCGGCTATCTGCAAATAGTCCGTGTATCGACCGGGGAGTGCTGCTGCCTGGTATTAACGATAACTTCAATGGGCTCGCGCCGGACATCGGGGCAGTCGAATTCACACCGTAAAACGTTGTGTTTTCGTTCGTAACCCCCTGGCAGTTTAGGTCCTGGTTGATGCCGTTTCGGATCACGCCCATCCTTGCACCGAAAGGGTTTGGTTTTACGGTTTTGATTGAAAAGCAACGCCGGATTACCGATGTTGCGGTGGCATCTAGTAAGCCCGATCGATGCTGTCGTATAGTGAACGTTCGGACGTGCTGGTGACTTGACGCAAGTTCCAGTTTTCCCGGTCGCTCTATTCTACTTGTCTGACGTTCGAAAAGGCTGTTGTGATGATGCGATGGTATAAACTTGCCTGTTCACAGGTATCGATCGCAATTGGGTTTGCGGTTCTCGGACTGGCAACAGTTGCGAACGTCTGTGGACAGGAACCCGATGTTCCTGAAACATTGCGTCCTTGGAGCGGGTGGGTGCTTCGTGACGCTGAACATCTTGCTTCGCCAAGACTTTATTCCGACGGGCAAACTCCGATTGTCTTTTGGCCTTCAACATTGTCTTTGGTCGCAGATGCCTCCAGTGGCTCATTTTCAATGAACATCGAGGCGTTTGATCGCTGTTGGGTACCGCTTCCCGGGGCGTCACGGATTTGGCCAGTGGAGGTAAAGGTTGACGGTGTCGAAGTGCCTGTCAGCGAGCGAGGGGAGCGTCCGGCAATTGAGCTAGTTCGTGGAAGGCATGAAGTAACCGGTAGATTCCGCTGGCCAGCGATTCCTGAGAAGATTAGTGTTCCGTCGCAGATCGGTATCGTTTCCTTGACGGTCGATGGTGTGGAAAACCCGCAACCGACTTGGGATTCCAATGGCGAGGTTTGGCTGAAGCGAACACGCAGTGAAGTTGCGGACAAGGACGGAATATCACTTCAAGTTTATCGGTTGATTGAAGACGGCATTCCCATCTGGCTGCGGACCGAGATCGAGCTAACCGTATCAGGCAAAAGCCGAGAAGAAGAGATCGGATGGTTGATTCCGGAGGGCTGGCGGCTGTCNNACCGTCGAAAGCCCGATCCCTGTTGCGATCGATGACCGTGGCGTAATGAAGGCCCAGGTTCGCGCTGGAAAGTGGACCGTGCGGATGAATGCTTTCAGTAGCCGTGAAATCCAGCAGATAAAGTTTTCCGCCAATGCTATGCCGCCAGCAGCGAGCGAACTGGTCGGTTTTCGTTCCGACCCGCAATTCCGAATTGCACAAATCGAAGGTTTACCGTCGATCGACGTCACCCAAACTACGTTTCCTGATCACTGGAAACCGTATCCAGTCTACGTTTGGGATACCAGTACATCATTTGAGCTGCTCCAGCGGATGCGAGGCATGGGCGATTGGGCGCCTAGCGGTTTGACAATCAATCGTCGGCTTTGGCTGGACGAAGATGGCAGCGCGTTCACGTATGAAGACAACATTACCGGTCAAGCACAAAGCATCTGGCGATTGGATGTCGCTGACCGGCATACGCTGGGAGCCGTTCGTGTTGACGGTGTTGGGCAACTGATCACGGAGAATCCGAAGACTGGCCAAAGCGGCGTGGAAATCCGCCAACGCAACTTAAATCTATCCGCTGTCGGTCGTGTCGATCATCTTAAGTTGATCTCCGCGACCGGGTGGCAAGCGAGTGCCGATTCGTTGCGTCTTGTTCTTACCTTGCCGCCCGGATGGCGCGCCTTAGCAGTTTTTGGGGCCGATCAAGTTGATGGCGACTGGTTGACGGCATGGTCGCTGTTGGACCTTTTTCTGTTATTGGTTTTTTCGTTTGCCGTCTTTCGGCTCAGCGGACTGGCAGCGGGTTTGATCGCGCTGCTTGCGTTTGCATTGAGCTATCACGAAACGGGGGCCCCGCGTTTCTTATGGTTGTTCCTGCTCATTCCATTAGCACTGGAAAGGGTGGTTCCATCGGGAAATGCGATGAGATTGATCAAGGTAATCAAGTACGCGGTGCTATCGATCTTGCTGCTTGCATTGATCCCATTCATTGCCTTTCAAATTCAGAGTGTGATTTATCCTCAATTAGAACGCCGTGGGCAAATGTATGCCTTGCCTAGCGAAGCCATGACGAGTTCGGCCTACGAAGCGATGGACGCGGCTTCGATGTCGTCAGATATCAAGTCTAGTTTTGGTGGAATGCAAGAGCCCACCGCCTCGCGAATCGTTAACCAAAACATGATTAACGATCCGCGGGCATTGATTCAAACCGGGCCAGCAAAGCCGCGATGGGAATGGAACTCTGTCGACTGCTATTGGAATGGGCCGGTTGGCGAGGATCAAACAATTCGGCTGTTCCTGATTTCGCTGTCGCAGCACCGGTTGATTACGGTCGCCCGTGTTTTATTGTTGATTGCGCTTCTGGTCGCGCTTTTAATGCGTCAGAAACGCCTGAGTCCGAGGGCAACGGATTCTACGGGCGTTCAGCCGAATGTTGCTATTGGTGCGCTTCTGTTCGTGCTTTTCTGCATGGGGACGACGACCTCCTACGCCCAGTTCCCTGATAACGAGATGCTTCAAGCTTTGCGTGCGGAATTACTTCGCGTGCCCGATGCATTTCCTGGTGCCGCACAAATCCCAACTGCGACGCTAACGATTGATGGGAACAAGCTTTCTGTCACTTGCGATATTCATGCTGCCGCTAAATGTGCTGTTCCTTTGCCCGGTCGGCTTCCGACCTGGTCGCCTATTTCCGTGAAAGTAAATGAAGATTCAAACGTTCCCCTTGTCAGGCGTGACGGCTACCTTTGGGTGGTTGTCGATGCCGGGGTTCATAAAGTTACCATCGAAGGACGCTTACCAGATCAATCCGATTGGGAATGGACTTATTTGCTACCACCGAAATGGGTATCAATCCAAGCCGCCGGTTGGAAGGTAAACGGTGTTCGGCCCGACGGAACACCCGAGGGACAAATCTTATTGTCAAGAGAGCAAGCGGCCACCTCGGATGCGGCAGCGTATGATCGTACGCAATTCCAGTCGATCGTAATGGTTCAAAGGTACCTCGAGATCGGGATCCTCTCGAAAATTCGTACCGTCATTAGTCGGATCGGAGAAAACCGCAGAGCGATATCGATGTCGATTCCGCTCATCCCCGGTGAACGCGTTCTGACTGCGAATCAAGAAGTGGCTGCTGGCCAAATTGCGGTTCGAATGGCTGCGGGTGACGAATCTTATACTTGGGAAAGTGATTTGCCATCGGGTGCGACTGTTGTGTTAAACGCTGCTGAGACCGACCAGTGGGTTGAAAAATGGCACTTGAGCACCTCACCGGTTTGGAATGTAACTCTTGCTGGGCTTCAGCCTGTCTTTGAACCTCAAAACAGCGAGTTAATCCCCGTTTGGAATCCGTGGCCGGGCGAATCGGTATCGATCGATTTTCTGCGTCCCGTTGCGATTGCCGGTGATGTCATTACCGTGCAGGGGGTTCAACATGCGACGCAAATCGGTGATCGACGCCAAAATACGACACTTACGATTGATCTAGAGTGCAGCCTGGCAACCGATTTCCCGATCGACGTCGGCTCAGAGGCGGTCGTGACAAGCCTGACGATCGATAATCAGTCGATGCCTGTCCAGCGAAGAGACGGATCGCTGGTGATACCAGCAAAAGCGGGAAGTCAGCAGGTGATTGTCAATTGGTATGTCGAGCGTTCGTTAGGGCTGCGAGCGGACATGGGGCGCGTCGTCCTGCCGTCGGCGGCGTCGAACGTCGATACAACGATGGAAGTTCCCGCAAGTCGTTGGGTGATGTGGGCCAGCGGCCCTCAACGCGGTCCAGCGGTACGTTTTTGGACCATTCTGGTCGTGGCTTTATTGGCAGCAATCGGGCTGAGTTTATTGCCCAAGTCGCCGTTGCGAGTATGGGAGTGGGTGTTGCTGGCCATTGGTTTGACACAGGTGCCATTGCCAGCGGCGATGTTTGTCCCCGCGTGGTTATTTCTACTAGCATTTCGTGGCAGCGACGAATTCGGCGGTCTGCGTCCTAAGGCGTTCAATGCGCTGCAGATCGTTATTGTGATGATGACAATCATCTCACTATTGATCTTAGTCTATGTCGTCAGTGCCGGATTGCTCGGCTCGCCCGATATGTTTGTACTGGGCAATGGGTCCTCTCAACATTTCCTACGCTGGCTTTCGCCACGCTCCGAGGCAGAACTGCCCATGGCAGGGATGGTCAGCGTTTCCGTTTGGTTCTATCGATTGGCGATGCTGTTTTGGGCACTCTGGTTAGCAACCAGCTTGATTGGATGGCTTGCCAATGGTTGGCAAAACTTAAGCAAGCATGGATTCTGGCGAAAAGAACATAAGGCGGACAATTCCATGGCAACCAACGTTCGCAAGCAACCTGGGGAACCGCTGTAACTCAGTAGACAGCGATTCAATCAGCTTGCTGACAAAAATATGGTTGTTACTGTTGAACTTGTCTGCTCGGGTTCGTGCAGCTTTCTCGCAATCCGGGTGTATCGATATGCCCATGTCGTGGTAAAAACCAGCACAAGCCTGGCGCCTGGACCTGGCGAGGCTGGGAAAAGAAACAAGTAGGCCATCAAAAGGACTGGTAGCGATCTGATGACAAGCTGGAAAGTTTAGCAATATGCGTCGGCTCGCTAACGACTCGGTCGATTTGCAACTTCGATAAAAACGAATGAAAGTAGGACCTATATAGAACGATCCTATCATCAGAATGTGCTGGTGTCAGTAATCAGCAAGCTCTTCCAAGACCTCTAATACAATGGCAACAACCACGGGACCATAACCACAGTGACGATCATCACGAGGATACTGAACGGCACGCCCACGCGCACAAAGTCACCAAAGGAATAGTTTCCAGGTGTTACAACCAAGGTGTTTACCGGTGACGATACCGGCGTCATGAATGCGGTCGAAGCGGCGATTGCGACAATCATCGCGAACGGATAGGGGGATGCATCCAAGGTTTTCGCGATTGTCATTGCTACTGGAGCCATCAGAACCGCCGTTGCGGTGTTGGAAATGAACATTCCTAACGCCGCAGTAATGACAAAAATTGCCGCTAGCACGCCATGAGTTCCCACTCCGCTGGTGATCGACATTAAACCCTCGGATGCCAAGTCAACACCGCCAGTTCGCTGCAAGGCGGTTGAAAAAGGTAACATGCCGACGATCAGCACGATCGTTTTCCAGTCAATGCAGCGATAGGAGCTTTCCAGATTTACGCATCCTAAGAACCCCATCATCAGACAGCCGATTAAGGCCGCTTGCACATTAGGCACCACGCCGCTGACCATCATGCCGATGGTCAAAACCAAGCAAATGATGGCTTGAATCGACTTTCCCGGTGCTGGCAAGACATCGTCGTGCTCTTTAGGTAGGCTTAGCGGCACGACGCCGCCGGTATGCTGGACATTGCGAATCGCTTGCCAGGGGCCCACCAACAACAAGGTGTCGCCGATTTGTAGAACCTCATTCTCAATTGCCTTGCCCAGCGGCGTCGATCCGCGTCGCAATCCGATCACCGTTAACCTTGTGCGATCTCGCAATCGTGCGGCAGTAACGGTCTGTCCGACCAAATCAGAATCGGCTGGTAAGATGACTTCGGCCATACCGATCTCTTGCGATTGGTCGGTAAAGTATCCACCTGATAATGGCAACGATTCCAGGTGATACTGCTGGCGAAGCTGGCTAACGTTTGACTCGGTAGAACAATAATCGATCAGGAGTATATCTCCAGCGTCGATTTTTGTTTTCGCAGTTGGTTGAATCAATAGTTGGTTACGTTGGATGGCGACTAAGTTCGCGCCGCTAGTGTCACGTAAGCGTAATTCTTCTAACGTTCGGTCTGCTAGCGGCGAGTCATCGAGTACCCGGACACGATGTTCGCGAGTATGCAAATCATATAGCTTTACCCAACCGGCTAGGCTTGGGCGTGCAATCTCAGCGGCCGATAGTTGTGAATCGACAACCGGTAACAACCATCGACGTGTCGTCAACATGTAGATGATCGCTAAGGCGAGAATGGGGAGACCAAAAGGTGTAAAACTGAAGAATTGAAATCCGTCTGAGCCCGTGCGAATCAATTCGCTATTGACGACTAAGTTGGGCGCTGTCGCGACAAGCGTCATCATGCCGCTGATCAAGGCTGCGAAGCTTAGAGGCATCATCAATTGGCTTGACGGTATCGAAGTGCTGCGTGAAATCCGCAAGACCACCGGTATGAAAATGGCCGTTACGGCCGTCGAGCTCATTGTCGAGCCGAGGCCACAGACGACGATCATCAGCAATGCAATCAACCGATTCTCACTGCTTCCGGCTGTCTTGGCCAGCCAGTCGCCTAGTTGCCGGGCCACGCCCGTTCGCACCAAACCGTCGCCAATGACAAATAGTGCAGCGATCAAGACGATATTCGCATCACTGAAACCGACCAGCGCTTCATTGATCGTGATTACACCAGTAAACGGCAAGGCGGTCAGCATGATCAAAGCGACTGCGTCCATCCGCGGTCGATTGATCGCGAACATCACAATCGCCATGACAAGCAAGGCAAGAACCGACATCAGTTCGATGGTCATACGAATCTCTAGTTGAGAAAGCCGTTATTCTATTGCGTAACGATCAGATTGCGACCACTTGAACCGATACGTCCATACGATGGTAGGCGTCCGATGGTCCTTCCCAAAAACCAGCGATTGGCATCGCCCGTTCTTGTTCGCGAGATACGGCGACGGAAATGTGTTCGCTGCCGACCAGTTTGTTGTTGGTAGGGTCGAATCCACGCCAACCTGCGCCGGGCAAGTAAATTTCTGTCCAAGCATGGGTCGCGCCATGCTGGCCCTCTTCCATTTGGATGTATCCCGTTACAAACCTGGCGCCAAATCCCCAGTGGCGTGCCGCTTCCATCATCAGAACGGCATAATCACGGCATGAACCGCTTCCAAGCCTTAACGTTTCATGGGGCAATTGCACACCCTGTTCGAAACGAACGTTGTAAGTCAGTTTCTCGAAAATATGGGTATTAAGATTTGTTAACAATTGGAATGTATCAATGACTTGACCTGGCATGTAGAGATCGCGAAGCCAATCGCGAAGCGTTGGGCCGTCGTACGGATAACTGGGAAGGCGATAGGGTATCAAGTCGATTTGCTCTTCGGGCGAATACTGAAACGGAAACATTCGCGCGGCCGGATCGATCAAGCATTCGACTGGGTTATCCTCGCTTAAATTGACATCGATCTCGGCGATCAAACTTAACTTATCCGACGGCTTTAGGAAGGAGATCACCGCAACCGAATTCCCTTCGATGTCGCGTAACCAGCGGACCGAGGCTTCGGGCTCAATGTGAATTATCGCGTTTGCAATCCAAACGTCATGCCCTTCGCGAGGGCGCATCATCGCGCGGTGGTCTCCAAAAGTGACGGCCTGATGATAGTGGTACTGCGTTTTATGGATGATCCGGATGCGTTTCATGGTGATGATTCGTTTTCGAAGACCTATGGGGGGAAGGATGGCTCGGATGGGTAAACCTTCGATCGATTTTTCTCGAATGGGTGGTTTTCGACCTCTACCTAATGGAGTTGTTTATATCTTTGCCATCACGAGTGGCGCGTTGGATTTTGCAAAGCACAAGCCATTGTTTTGCATGGTGGGGAGCGATGAAAACGCATTTCGGGCTGATCGGCGAGATCACTGACGAATGTGTTGATTCATGGTCAAAAAACATAGTCTGTTTCAGTTTATCGACGAACCTTTTTAGTGTTTTTTGAAATCAACGTGAGTGCCGTCTAACTTTATTTGAAAGGGATGGTAGAACAATCAATCGTTCAATCGTAGGATCCGCAGCATCGACGCGTAAACCGATGCTTGCAAGACGAGGTTCTGTTCCGTTGACACTACGATTGCCCCACTGGAAGCATTGGCAGGCAAAGAATGTGTAATGTTGTTTATCGCGTATCGAGGCGATTTGTATCAGGGTCAATCTTTGGTCCGTGTGCTTGGTTGAAAGTGAACCGACTGGCCAGTTTGGCTTGTTGCATTTTTACAGCGGGCGCAGTGGTCGGGTGTTCACAGCCGGTGGCTGAGCGTCCAGAGGTGGTGCGTCCGATACGGACCATGATTGTGACCGCTGGTGAAAACACGAGTACACGGATTTTTCCTGGAAAAGTAGATGCTGCTAAAAGGGTGGAGCTTGCGTTTCAGGTTGCTGGATTGCTCACCAAGCTTTCGGCCCGGGAAGGTCAAATGGTAGCCAAAGGCGATGTGATCGCACAATTGCGCCAGGACGAGTTTCAAGCTCGTTTGACAGCCCTGCAGGGTCAACTCGATCAAGCCAGTGCCGCGTTGAGAGCTTTGATGGTAGGCGATCGCCCCGAGGAACGGCTTCGTCGCGAGGCGGATGTGAGGGCGGCTGAATCGAGGCTGACCAATGCGAAGCTGGAGTTTGACCGTTCGAGTCGCTTGATCGCATCGCGCGCTGTTTCGCAATCCGATTTTGATCGCGCTCAATCGGCCTATCAGGTTGCGCAAGAAGATTTAAAGTCCGCTCGTCAGATGTTAGAGATCGGTTCGATTGCTCGGGCCGAAGACATCGATGCCCAGGCTGCGGTTGTTCGCGGCTTAGAAGGACGTGTGGTCGAAGCGAATCTGCAGTTGCAAGATACGACGTTGCGAGCTCCGTATGACGGTGTGATTGCAGAGCGTTTTGTCGAAGAAGGTCAGAATGTTCGAGCCAAGGAGTCGATTGTTAAGTTTCAAGATGTGGATGAAGTCGAGATTGCGGTCGATGTTCCTGAAACAGTGATGGCTGCGAACTTGCAGTCAGCCGATATCGTCCAAATGGTTGCGGAAATCAGCGGTGCACCGGGAGTGCGTTTTCCAGTGCGCGTGTCCGAAATGGCACAGCGAGCTGATCCGACCACGCAGACCTTCAATGTTCGCGTCGCGATGCAGGCACCTGAAGGGATTAATGTGCTGCCGGGAATGTCGGCGACGGTCACGATGATTTATCGCCGGGCAAGTGTTTTGGGGCCACGTACGATGGTTCCGATTACCGCAGTTCATAAAAAGAGCGACGGAAGTCAAATCGTATGGCTGCTGGATGAGAGCGATTTGGTAACACCGCGAACGGTCACGCTTGGCGTAGCGGTTGCTGGTGACGTTGAAATTGTTCAAGGTCTAGCAGAGGGTGATCGGATCGCAATTGCGGGTGTAAACCAGTTGCGAGATGGGATGAGAGTTAGGGACCTTGGGACCGATCTCGGAGGAGTTCGCTAATGAATCTCGGTGAGTTTTCGGTTCGCAACGACCGAGTGATGTACTTCTTGATGGCGATGATCGTGATCGGTGGTGCGGTCGCGTATCAAAACATGGGCCGTTTGGAAGATCCCGAGTTTACGATTAAAGAAGCGTTGGTTATCACGCCTTATCCAGGGGCGAGCGCCCAGGAGGTGGCCAAAGAGGTAACGACGCCGATCGAAAGCGCCGCTCAACAACTTGGGCAACTCGATCGCGTGCAATCAGAATCGCTTCGTGGCCGGTCGGTTGTTTCGGTTCGAATCAAAGACCGATTTGATAAACATTCAATGCCGCAGGTGTGGGATGAACTGCGTCGAAAAATTGCCGATGTGCAGATGCGATTGCCACCTTCGGTTCGCGGGTCGTCGATTATCATCGATGACTTTGGCGACGTGTTTGGAATCTTCTTTGCCATCACTGGCGAAGGATTCACGGCAGCACAGTTGCGTCGCTATACCGAGTTCTTGCGGCGGGAATTGCAGACCGTTCCAAGTGTTAAGAGCGTCGAATTGTTCGGCGAACAACAAGAAGTTGTCTTTCTAGAAATATCGCGTCAACGGCTGGCGCGACTGGGAATCAACGAGCAGCAGATTTATCGCGAATTGCAGTCACGAAATATCGCAGCCGATGGTGGCCGAATCCGCATCGGTGACGAACATGTCGCGATCGATCCGCAAGGAGCGTTCACCTCTGTCGACGATATGCTGGACCTTGTAATCGGGTCGGACAGTTCGGGACGACAATTGTTTTTGCGGGATGTGGCCACGGTGGAACGCGGTGATCCCGATCCGCCACGTCGAATGTTGCGATACGACGGTAAACCAGCAATTGGGCTTGGGATTTCCACGGTGCAAGGTGGGAATGTTGTCACGATGGGCGAGGCGATTAGGGCCAAGTTGGCTGAACTGGAATCGATGCAGCCGATCGGGATCGAAATCGGTGAAATCAACTTCCAGCCCGAAGCGGTTACCGCAGCGACAGGCGATTTTATATTCAACCTGTTCAAGGCGGTCAGTATTGTTGTCGTCGTTCTGTTAGTCGCGATGGGGCGCAAAACAGGCATCATCATCGGCATGGTCTTGTTCTTGACCATTATGGCGACATTCTTAGTCATGTATATCGACGGCGATATCTTAATGGAGCGCATTTCGCTAGGCGCGTTGATCATCGCGCTTTGTATGTTGACCGATAATGCGATTATTATTATTGAAGGGATGCGTGTGGAGATTGAAGCGGGGCAAGACAAGATGGAAGTCGTTCGCCGCGCGGTATCCCAAAACCAATTCCCACTGTTTGGTGCTACTGCGATCGCGATCGTTGCGTTTGCCGCGATCGGTTTGTCGGAAGATAGTACTGGTGAGTATTGCAATTCGCTGTTTTGGGTGATCCTGATTTCGTTGACGCTCAGTTGGGTGTCAGCGATCACGATCACGCCGTTGATGAGTTACCTTTTCTTTAACCCATTGCAGCGTCCGCAGTCGAGTGAATCCGAACCGGCGAAGAGCCCGTCAAAGGCGGCTGATCCTTATGGCGGATTGGTGTTTACTGCCTATCGAAAGATGCTGATCTTGGCTCTTCGGTTTCGTTGGGCTGTGGTTGGCACGGCAGTTGTATTGTTTGTCATTTCGCTGTATGGATTCACTCTCGTCAAGCAAAGCTTTTTCCCGCCAGCGAATCGTCCTCAATTCATGGTCGATGTGTTCTTGCCGGCTGGTACGCACATTCGCCAGTCAGAAACGTTTGCTGATGATGTTGGGCGGTTCATCCAGGATCAATCGGGTGTGACCCACCTTTCAACATTCATCGGCGGCGGTGCGCTGCGGTTCATGTTGGTCTATACACCCGAGCGGGAGAATCGTGCTTTCATTCAGTTTCTAGTCGATGTCGATGACGAGTCAAAGATAGATGGATTGATCAAAACGATTCAGTCGCACTTGGATGAAGCTCATCCCGATGCGAACGCGGTTGCGAAAAAGTTTCTGTTGGGGCCCGGCGATGGCGGACGAGTTCAGGCAAGATTCAGCGGACCGGATCCCGCCGTGTTGCGTCAATTGGCCGATTCAGCTCTGCAGGTCATCGAGGACGATGGTGGCGCGGTTTGTATCCGCCACGACTGGCGCGAGCGTGAAAAGGTTTTGAAACCAACGCTTCTTGAAATGCAAGCTCGTCGCAATGGGGTCACGCGTGTTGAAGTGGCTAGGGCACTTGAAATCGGGTTCGAAGGGACTGCGGTTGGGTTCTATCGTGAACCTGGCAGTGAAGGCGTTGGGGCGTATCCTCAAGAATCACGCCTATTGCCGATCATTGCCCGCCCGCCTTTGGATGAACGTAGCGACGTTCAGGTAATTTCAAGCATGCAAATCTGGAGTCCGGTTGCAGGTCGAATGATCCCGCTGAGCCAGGTGGCGTCTAATCCCGTGTTCGGCTGGGAAGACCCGGTGGTGATGCGCCGCGACCGGTTTCCGACAATTACAGTTCATGCCGACCCGCGAACCGGATTGCCAAGCGAATTGTTTAATCGCGTGCGAGAGGGTATCGAGGCGATCGAGCTACCCGAAGGTTATGCATTGAATTGGGGCGGGGAATACGAGGATTCTGGCGAGGCAAGGGCGGCGCTTGCGCAACCCTTGCCGGCGGCTTTTGCCATTATGGTCTTCATCGTAATCTGTCTGTTCAATTCGTTCCGTACCACGCTGGTGATTTGGTTGACCGTGCCGCTGGCGATCATTGGTGTTACTGCCGGGCTGCTGTTGACAGGGCAACCCTTCGGTTTTATGGCATTGCTGGGAGTATTGAGCCTTGGAGGCGAGCAGATCAAAAATTCGATCGTTGTGCTCAATAAGTTCACGACAGAAATCGCCGACGGAAAAGATCCTTATCAAGCGATTCTGGATGGTTGTGTTATGAAGCTACGTCCCGTGTTGATGGTGGCAATTACGACCGTTCTAGGCATGATCCCGCTATTGCAAGATCCGTTCTTCGTCGGAATGGCGGTCGCGCTGATGTTTGGTCTCGTTTTCGCTTCCGTGTTAACCATGATCTTAGTCCCCGTCCTGTACGCAATTTTCTTCAACGTCCACGAGGGTATTGAAAAACCAAAGTCGATTGGATAGTGGGCAGGGTAACGTCGCTGAGCAAAGATTTAAGTTTATTTCTCAATATGAAAATGAAGGTTTCATGAGCACGTTAATTGTGGTCGGTTACGACGATTTGTTTAAAGCCGAAGAGTCGCGAATCGCATTGCTAAAACTGCAGAAAGATTACTTGATCGATTTGGAAGATGCCGTAGTGGTGGTGAAAGACAAAGACGGCAAGGTGAAACTGAACCAGGCGGTTAATCTGACTGCCGCTGGGGCATTGCAAGGTGGATTCTGGGGCGGATTGGTCGGCCTTTTGTTCCTCAATCCGCTGTTGGGAATGGCCGTTGGAGCCTCTGCGGGTGCCGTATCGGGAGCGTTGGCTGATATTGGTATCAACGACGAGTTCATGAAAGATCTCGCAAAAACGCTGAAACCGAATAGCTCTGCGCTGTTCGTGTTGGTCCGCAAGATGACGCCTGACAAAGTGTTGGACCACTTTGTCGGAACCGGTGGAACGGTACTAAAGTCGAACCTTACTCATGAAGACCAGGCGAAACTGCAAGCGGCATTGGACGCTTGCAAGGCCAGCGTTGCAGCGGCATCTTAGGGCGCGGTCATGCTATGCGTTCAAACGCTGATGATATGCGTTCAAACGCTGATTCGTTAGCGTTTGAGTGTCGGTTGAAGCACGGCTCAGAAATTGTATTGAAACATGCTATGTAGGCGCTGAGCGCGGCCGGTTTGGCGGTCCAGGTTCTCTCGTTCGCCCCACATGTACTCAATCGCCAACGCCATGCGTGGTACCGGAATCCACCACAAGCTGGTCGCAGCGTATTGCGAACCGTGAAAACTATTCGCAGGCTGCTCGATTTGATCGTGAACCGAAACGCTGCCGTAAGTCATGTTGGTCAGCCATGATTCGTTGAACCAGTGTTCGTAACTGGTGTTCCACCCGGTTGTTCGAACGAGTTCGAAATCGCCCGTCAACGGATTCACTTGGCCGTCGACCTGCTGGTTGGGAAGGTCGTTTAAGTAGCGGCCAATTCCGGAACCCCATGTTGCTTGAGCGATGACGCGACTGCGGGTCAGACCAGAAGCGCTGGGGTCCGAAACAGGATCTGTGCCCAAGACAAAAGCCCAAGGGTGATAGACACAACTGCCGCTGATACCTGCGCCAGCGCGCCGTGTAACAGCATCACCTGTTGGGCGATAGCCAATCGTTCGAAGTATGCCGCCGATCTGCAGGTGCCCCAAGTCACCTTGATAACGAATGTGGTTGGCTAAATCCGGAACATCCTGAACCGCATCTCCCAGGGCGTTCGTTGCGATTGATGAAAACGGACGTTCGACACTTGTTGCCCAATACGTTCGGTCCGCGACCGGCAGTGTGATTCGAACAGAAGGCTGGCGTTGGTTCACCCAACTGTTGGGCCCCTGAAAATCGACCAAACTCGGCCAACTGCTTGCGTCCATAAATGTCGTGTTTTGCTGACCTAACCGAAATGGGCCGAAATCGACATAGGCATGCCGCAATCGAAACGGATTACCACCGCCGCCGGCGGCTTGATCGGGGCCATTAAAAAAGTCGCCCTCAATGCGCGTATGCACCGTCCATTGGTTAATCTTTGTGGGCGTCCACGTCTCGATGCTAAAACGACTGATCCGCGCACTGAAATTAAGGTTTGTGCCGTTTTGCTGAGGAGTTGGAATCGAGTTGGTAACAAACGCGTCATTGACCCCCATCGGTTCAAAATCATAGAGCGCTGCAAGTCTAAGAAAGCCTCTAAAAAGAATCGATGTATTAGTAGCTGGAACCAAGATTGATCCTGGCACATAACCGGGCGAGAGGAATTTTTTTCGTTCCTCGTCGCTTAACCGCGGTGGTGGATAAAGACGCCAATACTCCGGATCCGCTGGCCCTTCTTGTTGGTCACTTGGATAGTAGCCAGGGGGCGCGTAATCAGCCGTAGGGCGAATCCCACCGTAGCTGCGGTTATAGTATTCGCTCGAGTAGACATACTCGGGGATCTCGAACAGTGGTGAAGGATAGTTGATCCCTGGAGTTACCTGTTCTAGCGTCGGTTCCGCGTAACGCGTCGGTGGGGCTAGCTGGTCGTCATCTTGGGGAAACTGCAACTCGGCGGATGTGTCGTCGGACTCGACCGCCTCTGTAATCAACTGTGCAAAAGCCAGAGATATCGGCAAGATGGACCAGCCGAAAGTCAGAAAAAGCGATCCGATAGCGAACTTAGTAGTTATCACGTCGTTCACTGTCCTTCAGAATCAGCACTCGACGCTGAAGCGGTTTAGCGCAGCTTCTTAGCTCACACCTACCGTTTTGGGATCGACATAACGATTGTGCTAACTTTAGAGGTTTTATCGCTTGGTGAATCGATACCGTCGCCTCGGGGTGGTTTCTGAGTACCGCCTCCTTGCGGCGCAAACCGAAGTTTCTTGTCGGCTTTGAGTTCGGCAGAATGGCCTAAGTGAATCGGTTTCATGGGCAGAACGCTTTTCGGATAGGCTCTTCGTTCTGACATTAGGCGACTATCGTGAAGCTTCGTATTTCGGTTTTTTGTGCTTGTAGCAACAGCGTATTCGGTCGCCGAGTGAAGTCGCGTTCGTTATCATGATTGCGACATTGTCTTCTAAGGTTGTTAACCCCGTTTCACCTTGTCGGGCATTGATCGATGGCAAAGGCAGGCAGGCTGTAAAGCGAAACTCAACCGCCGGGAGGCTCTGTCACGGATTGGCGAAAGGATCAGGAGGTACCAAGATGGACGAAACAATGTTGACTCATGCATCAGAACCTTACGACCACATATCAACAGGACAGTTGCCGTCCAATGATACGGTTGCGAAATTAGTGCAGATGGCTCATGCCCGCTTCGTCAGTGAAGATGAAGGCGAAAACTCAACCGTTTACCCAATGCTCGCTCAAGTGCCACGCAATCTTTTTGGCATCTGCGTTGCTGGTACGAGCGGTGAGGTATTTGCTGTCGGCGATGCAGATTATGAGTTCTCGATCATGAGCGTATCCAAGCCGTTTTTGTTCGCACTTGTTTGCGAACTGCTTGGAGCCGCTGTTGTGCGTGATCGTATCGGGGTGGGCGCGACCGGACGTGCCTTCAACTCACTTGCCGCCATTGAAGCCTCGATCGATGGTCGTACGAATCCGATGGTCAACTCCGGTGCGATCGCCACGACGAGTCTTGTACCGGGTGCGAACGCCGAGGAAAAATGGCGTTTCATCCATGAGGGACTCTGTCGATTCGCAGGCCGCAACCTATCATTGAACGATGAAGTTCATGCTTCGGCGATCGACACCAACCACCGCAATCGGTCGATCGCAAGACTCCTGCGCAGTTTGGATGCGATCTTTGCAGATCCTGACGAAGCGGTTTCGCTATATACGAAACAGTGCTCGTTGAATGTTTCGGCGCGTGACTTAGCGCTGATGGGAGCGACTCTGGCGGATGGCGGAGTTCATCCGATTACTAAGGAACGCGTCGTTTCCGCGGCGACCTGTCATTACACGTTGGCGGTCATGGCTACGGCGGGATTGTATGAGTCGTCTGGCGATTGGTTGTATGAAATCGGATTGCCAGGTAAAAGTGGCATCGGAGGTGGAATCGTTACTGTGTCGCCCGGAAAAGGTGGGCTGGGCACATTCGCTCCGCCCTTGGATTCTGCGGGCAACAGTGTAAAGGGCCAGCAAGTTGCAAAGTTCCTTTCGCAAAGCCTAGGGTTAGACTTGTTTGTTTCGACGTCATCCATCCAGCGTGACACGATTTGACACGATGCCGTTAAATGACGGCGGATTTCTTTAGCAGGCTTGGCCGCATCGCGAGTCTAGGATGCGACCTATCGATTCACGCCGCGGCGGAAGGCTTCAAAGGCGTCGCGGTAGATGCTTGGGGCCGCTGGCCGATTTCCTGAGTCACGTAAGTTTCGCATCGTGTCGGCACGATCTCGCGACTCGCCAATCGGACCCGAATTGGAAGGTCGTATGCCAAGGCTGCGCAGTGCCTCCTCGACCTGTTTCGCGTCACCCGCATTTCCGGTTGTGCCGCTTTCTTGCGACTTCAACAACTGTTTCCAACGCTGTGAAAAGTCTCGCAGTTCTTCCGGTGTCCAGTTCAACCTTTCGAGCAGTTCCGGGTCAGGTGTGTCGCGATTTTGGTCAAGGTAGTCGAGCACAAGGTCAGTCGCCTTGCGTGCATATTCGACGTCAACCGGTTCAGGTGGCAAAGCGCCATCGCCGTCCGAACCGCCCGCACCCGAAGCGTTTCCGTCACCCACGCCACCGCCGCTGGACTGAGCCGAAGGTGCGTCCGATCGCTTTTCGCCTGCGGGCCGCGATGGATCCGCGTTGCCATCAGCACCTGCATCGCCCGGCATATCGCCATCCTTTGGCTTTGCGTCGCCCGGTTGCTGATTCAGGCCTGGTTCAGCGCCTGGTTTTAAGTCTGCTGGCTTGCCTTCACCGGGCTTGCCTTCACCGGGCTTACCTTCACCGGGCTTACCTTCACCGGGCTTACCTTCGCCGGGCTTACCTTCACCGGGCTTACTTTCGCCGGGCTTGCCTTCACCGGGCTTACCTTCACCGGGCTTACCTTCATCGGGCTTACCTTCACCGGGCTTACCTTCATCGGGCTTACCTTCATCGGGCTTACCTTCATCGGGCTTACCTTCGCCGGGCTTGCCTTCATCGGGCTTGCCCGCTTCAGGTTTATCTGCACCGGCAGAATCTCTGCCTGGTTCGCCACTTTCTGGCTTATCCGATGAACCGGTATCAGACGGTTGCTTCGCATCTCCAGTGGCGTCTGTCTGGCCGGGTTTCGCCGTATCGGGTTTGCCCTGATCGGAGCCTTGAGGTTGTGCAGACGGTTCCATCTTTTCGCCGTTTGGATCCTGACTTTCGCCAGCGTTAGCGTCGCCAGGCTGTGAATCCTGTGGCTGATTTGTGTCGTTCCCCTTTTGCGACGAAGGTGCGGGCTTCTTGGCCGCTTCGTCACGTTTCTTGTTCACGAAATCGCGGATCTTCTCGAACGCGTCGCCATCATGTTCTGGTTGCTGCGCACCATCGGAACCTTCGCCTTGCGGTGAATCGGCACCGGGTTGATCGCTGGCCGGTTGGCCGTCTTGAGGACGACTGTCGCCGTTTTGCTCTCCGTCCGCCTTTGGCATTGAATCGCCAGGCTGTTCCTGATTCTGCGGAGCTTTGCTGGCTGACTCAGAACGATTTTCCTGCGACGGATTTTCGGCCGCTGCCGAATCATCGCCCGCCGCTTCGCCCGCTTCTCCGCCAGACTTTCCGTCGGTACCGCTCCCCTTGGACATCCCTTTCTTGGACTCGCCATCGGCACGACTGTCGCCCTTACCATCGCCAGACTTGCCATCGGATTTTTCGCCTGACTCACCGCCCTGATCGCCGGCCTGGCCATCCGCCTTTCCTTTTTCCCCTTCGCTCTCGCCTTCCCCTTCGCTGCTATCCGACGATCCCGACTGGCCGGAGCCCGACTGGCCGGAGCCCGAATCTTTGCCACCTTGCTTTCCCGGCTTCGAAGGCTCTTCCTCTGAGTTTGCAGGTTCGTCATCAGCTTCGCTCATGCCGTCTTCCGGCGCGGTTGGCGGCGGCAACTGACGTTCTGCCACGATCGTCCATTCGACGGGTTGAGTCACTGTTCGATTCGGGTCGTGCTTTCCCGTTTCGTCTTCGCGATTGTCCAACGCCGCAGCCGCAACCTTGACGCGGTCGCCAACACGCAACCCGAGTTTCTCAGGCCGAAACCGATACTCCGCAACCTGATTCCCCCGCTCGCCCTTTTCCGCTGACCACAAGATTTCGGTCTTCGGCTGATCCGCGCCGCGTTGCCAAACCAGCTCCACACGTCGCAAGCCATAATCGGGATCGGTCGCTGCAATCTCGACCAGTTGCTGGGCATTGATCGGCAATTCCTTCGTCACTTCGCGAGGCTGGACCATCGTCACTTCGGGAGGCAAATCGCGGATAATTCGCACCGGATAGGTAATCGGGTCCGGGTTCTCGTTGCCATCAGCGTCCCAAACGCGAACGCGGTACGAATGGAGCGTTACCGCTGCCGACTTTTCCCTTGGAAGACGCAATGTGATCTCGACCTTTGCCGAAAGGCCATCTTCAGCGACTTTCATGTCCATGCCGCCAGCCGACGGACCGATCCGCACTGCCGCATCGCCTGACGCAGCTGCATCGCGAGGATTGAACTCGATTCTCGCACGCGTGATCGCACGGTTAATGACCGTCGCGATCATCGCCCGCGAGTTCTCTTCGCCGGAAATCGCACCGCCGGTCGAAATCCGCGTCGGCAACCCCGTGTATGTCGGCGGCACAATCTCGACTTGCCGAACCGACGCTACCGGCACATCACGCGTCTTAATCTGAAACGGCCCAGCAACCGCATCGCCCGCATGCAATCGGTAAGCCGTTGAGGTTGGCACCGAAATGTCGGCGGCAAATCGATCGGTCGAAGCGTCGTAGGCGAGCGCAGCCTGCTGGGCGAATCCGATGCCGTATGCGACCAGCGGTTCGTCTTTTGCCGATAAACCCCGAATCGCCGCAGAAATTGTCAGGGGGCGATCGGCCAAAACCTCGGTATCGCCCGGCTTCACATCACTGATCGAAACTCTTGACGGCGCGTCGATCGAAGCGAGCGGCATCAGCAACCGCTGCGCCGACTGCAACGTGTTTTTCGGACTCAGCAGCGAGTAGGCTGCGACAACGGCCAACATCACTGCCATCACGATCCACCACGTGAACGTTCCAGCCGCTTCGCTGGGGATGTCGATTCGGTGCTGTTTGATTTGGCCCGCCGCCCGAGCACCCATCGAACGCACGACCGCTCCGCGAACCCCTTGAATCGCCAGATCACCACGCAGTGAAACGTAGCTGGACAATTGGTGGCGCAACTCTGGCATGTCCAATTCCAGGCTCTGGGCCGCATAATCAGCCCGAATCCGGCTGCGCATCAGCGGCGTCAATCGCATTGCGATCCACCAAACTGCGGTACCGATTGCGGCCAACAGGACAGCCAATCGAACGGGCCAACCGGGCGACCAGATCCATTGGTCGATTGCAACCCAGGCAAGCGTTACTGCCATCGCCGCGACGACCAGTTTCAACAAACATCGTGACAATTCCGCTCGCCACAAGGCGGCCTGG
This sequence comes from Planctomycetaceae bacterium, assembly GCA_003506095.1. Taxonomy (GTDB): domain Bacteria; phylum Planctomycetota; class Planctomycetia; order Pirellulales; family Pirellulaceae; genus UBA6163. The sequence continues at coordinate 22,301 of DNWZ01000063.1, forward strand.
GCCTGCGCGATCGTCGCAGCGATCAGCTCTTCACCGACCGTCAATTTCGACGCATCGTCGGTGTTTTGCGAAGTCGGCTTGAATGTCGCGGTCGCCATGGACTGTCCGAAACGCTTGCTTCATGGGTGGAAGGATAATCATCCCATCGTCGCGGGAATGACAGATTATAGGCTTCCGGACATCGCCTGAAGCTTCATTTTCCACTGGAAAACCGGTTTTGAACAGCAATTCGCAACGAGTTTTCCGGCGCAATCGCTTCAATGATTCGCTCGAGAACGCAACGTCACTTGGTGTCGATCAATTTCCGAATCGATAAATCGTCGTCTGAGCGTACTCGTCGCCCGAATCCAAAAGGATCGAAGGAAAATTGGGCTGATTGACCGAGTCTGGAAAGTACTGAGCTTCCAAGCACAAGGCGCCGCGATAGAGATACTTTTTCCCCTCTTTCCCTTCTTGGCCAAAGAGGAAATTACCGCCATAGAATTGTAATCCCGGTTGATCCGACAAGACTGTCAACGATCGCCCGCTTTTGGGATCCTTTAAAATTGCGACCGGACGGATTCCGGTGTTCGGTTTCTGCAACACAAAGTTGTGGTCGTAGCCTTTGGCTGGCGTATCGGTCAACGCGTCAACACGATCGCCGATGCGTGTCGACTTGCGGAAATCCAGCGGTGTGTCTGCCACGGACAAGACATCACCTGTTGGGATCAGTGTATCATCGGTCGGTGTATAAGCTTCCGACATGATCTGCAATTCGTGGTCGAGGATCGTCCCGTTGCCATGGCCGCCAAGGTTGAAGTAAGCATGATTCGTTAAGTTGATCGGAGTCTGCAGGTCGGTCGTCGCGGAATAACGCATCACCAATGAGTTGTCGGCTGTTAATGCGAAGCGGACTCCGAAGTGCACGTTGCCAGGAAAGCCTTCTTCGCCATCGGGGCTAAAGTATTTGAAATCGACCGCAGCGACAGCGGCATCCGATTCATCAACTTTTCCTTGCCACACAACCTTATCAAGGCTGCGGTTTGCGCCGCCATGCAACGTGTTGGCTCCATCGTTAGCGGCCAACTTATAAGTTTGGCCATCGATTTCAAACGACGCTCCGGCGATTCGGTTGCAAACTCGGCCTGTTGTGCATCCGAAGTATTGATTTTTGTCGGACTCATAACCCGCGACATCATCAAAACCGTTGACCACATCGGCGATCTTTCCACTGGAGTCGGCAACTTGAATCGATCGAATCGTCGCACCGCGTGAGATGATTTCGACCACCGCGCCGCCGTCGCCTTTGAGACGAAACAGTTCAACGGCAACGCCGTCTTTCGTCTTGCCAAACGGCATGACTTCGACTTCTGCCGCCCAAGTCGGTTGTACAGCAAAATTGAGCCCTGTGGCTGACAATCCAACAACGGCTACAGCAAAACATAAAACGCGATCAAGGCGAAAAATCATGATAAGGTCCGAAGAGTAGAAGGTGGCATAGGCTTCCAGCCTGTGAATCCGAAAAGGGTCTGACCCTTTGGAGGCGAGTCGATTTCATTGTTTTTCTGGCCTCGCCGGAGAGGGTCAGACCCCTTTTCGGATAGGCTCTCACAGGCTAGTCGCCTATGCTATTTTGTGATCCTACGCTTTCTTGGTAGCGAAAACTCGCTTTAATTCGTCAAGGCTAGTTAAGCCGCGTGCAACAGTCAAAATCGCTTCGGACTGCAAGCCGCGGAAACCTTCTGCCTGAGCGATCTTAGTCAATTGTCCGATATCTTGAGTCTTTAACAACGCCGCCTTGAACTGCGGTCCAGGACGCAACAGCTCAAAAATACCGACTCGGCCCAAGTATCCTCGAGCTTGACATGTGCTACACGGCGGGATCGGTGCCGGTTTTCCGTTAGCATCCACCTGCTGTTCGATCGGTGGCATCACAAATTGTTGAAACAATTGCGCGACGCGACCCGCCGGAATCCCCAGCTTTGCCAACAGAGCCGGTGGAGGTTGGAAACCGACTTTGCAATCTTCGCACAATCGCCGCACGATCCGTTGATTTAAAACCGCTTTCACCGTCGCAGCAAAATGTTTAGCCGACTTAGGATATTGAGCACAAATCTTCGCGCAAGCTTCGACAGCCGAATTCGCATTCAAACGCGCGATCACCTGCTTTTCGTTCTTCGCCGCTTGATCGACTGCCGCTAGCAACGTGTCATCGTCCGGAATCGATGGAAACACAAACACATCTGGCTCTTTCAAAATCATCTTGCGAATCAATTCGCTCGGAGCCAATCCGGTGCTGCCACCATAGAAATTTGGCGCGATGTTAATGATCTCGATCTCTTTCTCTTCTTCTGGTTCGAGCGATTGAAAGTCTCGGATCAAACGATCAGCCGCGTTGACCGACACATGCCAAGTTGCGGTTAAACCCATGCCGCGCGGCGAACTGATCAGCACCGACGATGTTTCGCTGTTCAATGCCTCGCGGAACTGCTCGATCATCGTGTCGCGCATCCCCAGTTCAGCCAACACGTTAAACGGAACCTTTTCGGCATCCAAGCGAATCAGCACACGTTCGCCCGACGCCGTACCTTGGCTCTGCAATGTCAACTGAAACTTATCTTTATTGATCTTCGCTTCGCATTTCCCAGACTGGGAACTGCGTCGATCCGCGGGATTCAATTGACAGATCTGCTTCAGCGTGATCAACATCGCGTCGCCAACTTCTCGGGTCAGCGGCGGCAACTGCTCCCACTGGCCATCAATCTGATAACGCAACGCACACGCTGACTGCGTGTAATCGAGCATGATATGTGTCGCTCTGGAAGCGATTGCGTGTCCGATCTGGCCGGTCGCAACTGCATGCCCCACACCCTGGCGGGCAAGAATCAGCACCGACTGCTGCTGGCTTTTATCAGCAATTCGCGGCGTCAATGTCGCTGGATTGGCGGTTTGCCAAATCTGGA
>DNWZ01000584.1 GCA_003506095.1 Planctomycetaceae bacterium
GCCGTTTTGGTCCGACGGTTCAATTCTTAACGCAAGTCAATTTGGTGATCTTGTTGTTGTACGGCGGCCATTTGGTATCGACCGACCAATTGCCGCTGGGAACGGGATTAATTGTTTTCGCCGGATTGTTACAACAATTCAGCAACCAAGTTGCCAATCTGTCGTCACTGGCCGGGACGATCCAACAATCGTTGACCGGCGCGCGGCGGGTATTAGAAGTGCTGGACGCGGAAGAAGAAGTGGCACAACCGGCGAAACCCTGGATCCCAACTTCAGTGACCGGAAAGGTTGAGATCCAAGGCGTCTGGTTCGAATACGATAATGGCACACCGATCTTGCGTGACATCACGTTGACGATCGAACCTGGACAGCGAGTCGGGTTTCTGGGCGGAGTCGGCGAAGGGAAGTCGACGTTGTTGAGTCTGCTGCCGCGGTTTTATGACCCACAATGCGGAGTCGTGAAAATCGACGGAGTCGATGTGCGCCAATGGGATCTAACAACTTTGCGGCGCAGTGTCGGCCTTGTGTTGCAAGAACCGTTGTTATTAAGCAACACGATCGCGGCAAACATTGCCTTTGGTAATCCAAACGCGACGGCCGACCAGATTCGCGAAGTCGCGCGAATGGCAGCGGCAGATGCTTTCATCGAACAAACGGTGGACGGTTACGAAACGATGCTGGGACAATTCGGTATGTCGTTGTCCGGTGGCCAGCGTCAACGATTGGCGCTTGCGCGTGCGTTGATCACCAATCCGCCGATTCTGTTGTTGGATGATCCGGTGTCGGCGATTGACCCGGAAACCGAGCATGAGATTTTAGCGGCATTAAAGACTGCGATTCAGGGACGCACGACATTGATCGTCGCCAGTCGGTTGAGCAGTCTAAGGCAATGCGACAAGATTGTGGTTTTGAACGCTGGCGAGATCGTTCAACAAGGGACGCATGACGAATTGTTGGGCCAGCCAGGGATCTATCGCGACGTCGCCATTGTTCAGGGATTTTTGCCTCAGGAAAGCGTCGATTCGATCCAAGAATCGGAGCGATTGGGTGGAGCGCGGCGATGAATGTGTTGAAGGATAAACCGACGAATTCGCGACAATCGATCGCCCAGGCGTTTCGGATCGCGGCGGGTTCGCAAGCTGCGGTTGCGTCGGCATCAACGTCGCCAGCGTCCCAAACGCCGCTGGCCACGATGGTGCGGACGATGGTTGATCCCGACGCGGAATCGCAGCAGCGTCCGTTGTCGATGAAGCTGATTCGGCGACTTTGGGGCTTGATGGACCCTTATGCCCGCAAACGCCAACTGTTAGTCGTCTTAGTATTGGCGCGCGCGGCCCAGATCCCGTTGCTGGCATGGGCAATCGGAGCGACGATCAACGGCCCGATTACCAGTGGCGGGCCGATCGGGTCGATCGCGTTAGCGGCGTTGGGTGTGCTGGCGCTGGGCGCGGCACAGCAATTGACGCTTGTGTATCGACAATTGCTGGCGTTGCAGTTGGGCGAATCGGTGATCCATGACTTACGATCACGCTTGTTCGAGCATTTGCAAACGATGCCGATGTCGTACTACGCAAATACCAAAACAGGACGGATCATCAGTCGTATATCGAGCGACTGCGATGCGGTGCGAGTCGGCGTGCAGGATGTGATGTTTGTTACGCTGGTGCAGGCTGGCCAAATGGTCGGTGCCGCCGCATTTATGGGATATTATGATTTGCCGTTGCTGTTGGTGATCTTAGCATTCAGCCCCGTTGTGTGGATGATTGGCCGGTTGATGCGCACCCGATTGAGCGTCAGTTATCGTCGGGTGCAAGAAAGCTTTAGCCGTGTGACATCGACAATCGCTGAATCGGTATCGGTGATTCGTGTGACGCAGGTGATGGCGCGCGAGCAGGTCAATGCACAATTGTTTCATGATTTGACGGTCGATCATGCCCAGTACAACATGGCGTCGACACGCCAAAGCGGCTTGCTGATGCCGTTGCTTGAATTGACAGGCCAAATCGCACTGGCGCTGGTATTGATGGTCGGGGCGTACCGGGCGTTTCTGGACGGCGATGCGATGCCGATCGGCAACTTGATTCAGTTTTGGTTTTTGGCCGGATTGTTTTTCAGCCCGATCCAGGCGCTGGGCAATCAATATGATCAAGCGCTGACGGCGATGGCGGGCGCGGAACGAGTGTTTCAATTTTTGGATCAAACGCCGCAGTGGACGGACTTGCCCGATGCCAAGCCGTTGACGGAGCCGGTCGCGGGGCGGATCGAGTTTCGCAATGTCAGTTTTGGATATACGAAAAACCAACGGGTTCTGGACGACATCTCGTTTGTCGCAAGCCCTGGCCAGACGATCGCCTTGGTCGGTGAAACGGGCAGTGGCAAGTCGACGCTCGCGTCGTTGGTTGCAAGATTTTATTTGCCAGATGCGGGCGAGTTGCTGATCGATCATCAAGACATTCGTGGTGTGACGGGCGAGTCGTTATCGCATGCCGTTTCGGTTGTTCCCCAGCAGAATTTTTTGTTTACCGGGACGGTTCGCGACAACATACTTGCTGGGCGTGTTGGTGCGTCGGATGACGTGGCATTGGATGCACTGGACGCACTAGGTTGTCGAAGATTGGTGGCCGATTTACCTCAGGGCTTGGACACTCCGACAGGCGCTCGCGGCGCAGGCGTGTCGCTGGGACAACGGCAATTGATCTGTTTTGCTCGAGCCTTGGTGATGAATCCGCGGATCTTGATTTTGGATGAAGCGACCAGCGCGGTCGATACTTTGACAGAACTGCGGATCCAGCGGGCGCTCAATCGATTGCTGACCGGAAGGACCAGTTTGGTGATCGCGCATCGCTTGAGTACGATTCAATCGGCTGATCAGATTCTGGTGTTGTCACAAGGAAGAATTGTCGAATGCGGTCGACACGATGAATTGATTCAGAAGAACGCGGCTTATGCCAGTTTGCACCGAAAGTTTATCGCGCATTGAACCGGGGTGATGAGATGACATTTGGCGAATGGTGGACATTGCTTGCGAACATCGTCACCGTGTTCGCACTTCCGCTTGCGATTTACACCTTTGCCGTCGAACAGCGAAAGGAACGCGAAAACGAAGACGAGGAAGTCTATCAACTGCTCTCCGACGCATACATCGACTTTCTAAAGCTCGCTTTAGAACATTGCGATTTGAAATTGCGAACCCAAGGACCGCCGCCTGATTTGACGGAAGAACAGATCGAGCGCCGACAGGTGTTGTTTGAGATCCTGATTTCGCTGTTCGAGCGTGCTTATGTGACGACGTACAGCGAATCGATGACGGCACAGCAACGACGTCGTTGGCACAGTTGGGACGACTTTATGCACGAATGGTGCAGGCGATCTGATTTCAACGCGGCGCTGCCGACATTACTGCAAGGCGAGGACATCGATTTCGCAGCTTACATTACGAGGATCGCGGTCACAGAAAACCCTGGTTCGGCGATTGCCGCTGTGTAAATTGGATCGACATTTTGATGGGCTGATTCAAACGCCGATGTCTTCGTTCCACAATGTCGGTTCGCGCTCAATAAACTCACGCATTAACTCAACGCACCGCTGGTCATTGACAAGCGTGACTTCAACACCGCGTTGGCGGACATACAGTTCAGGCCCTTGGAACGTTTTGTTTTCGCCGATTACGATTCGAGGAATCTTATACAACAACGCCATCCCGCTGCACATGTCGCACGGCGAGAGTGTGGAGTAAAGCGTGGCGCGGGCATATTCTTTGGATGTTAAGCGGCCTGCGTTTTCAATCGCGTCCATTTCGGCATGCAAGATCGCGCTGTGCCTTTGGACGCGTCGATTGTGACCACGGCCGACGACTTTGTTGTCGATCACAACGACCGATCCGATCGGTATGCCTCCTTCGTTGCGTCCCTTGATCGCTTCTTCGATCGCCGCGTCCATGAACAGTTGTTGTTCGTCAGTCAACAAAACAGACATTGTTTGATTCCTTAGTGTTTTCGCAGGCACATTCTTTCCAGCATCCGAATCATTGCATCCGATGATCGCTCGACAACCGTGACCCCACCCGTCTTGCCTCCCGATTCGAGAAAACAATGTATCACTTTGGTACGAAGGCTTTCATTGCCGACCAACAAACCGCCTGCCAAAACAATATCCGACGCCTGGCCGCAGAATTGCCGGTTCCAAAGTGTCGTCAGGTGTTGGGCGAGCGATTGGGCGGCTTGGTCAATCAAGCCAATTGCCGTTTCGTCGTTGCCAGACGCACATTGGCAGACAATTTTTGCCGCTCCGGCGATTTGGTCGCGATCCCAGGATCGTAATTCGGTCAACCATCGCGGTACATCGTTTTCGCCCAGCCAATTTCGGAAGCCATCGACCAATTCGGTCGGCTTGGTGCGTCCGTCAAACGCCATCACTGCGGCCCGCAAGCCTGCGAGCCCTAACGCGTATCCGCTTCCCTCATCACCATACAAGTATCCCCATCCGCCGCAGCGGTCTTCTGTCCCGTCGGCAGTTCGAGCGTATGCGAACGATCCCGTGCCAGCGATCAATACGATACCACAATCGGCTTGAGTTCCGCCACCGACCAGCGGTCGTGCGTCATGCGTAACCGTCGGATTTGCGACGCGACAAGACGCAACGATCTGCTGCATGAACGCATCGGCGTGCGGTTGGCTGCCCGCCCCGGCCATCGCGAACAGGCCGGTTGAAAAGGGGTACGACTCCCAGTGCATGCGGACTTGATATTGATCGTCGGGGCAACAATCTTCGATCGCACATTCGATCGCAGCGATGCATTGTTGCCACGCATCGTTCGCGTTTCGCGATTGCAGGTTCGCTGGTCCGGCCGTGCCGCGCCCCAGCGGACGAATCGTTCCGTCATAGCCAATCGCGCCGATAACCGCTTCGGTCTTGCTGCCGCCGCCATCCATTCCGACAACGAGTTCACATTGCGATTTCACGGCAGAACCCGTGTTGGTCATCCGATTACTTTCCTGAGGTGTCCACCGCTGGCCAAAAGCAACTGTCGCGCTTGATCAGGTGTGACGTTTCGATGATGCATCACGATCGCTGTTTTCACTTCACCACCGGCATTTTTGACCAATTCCGTGGCTGCGGATTCGTCCAGTCCCGTCAGACGGGCAACGATTCGTCGCGAACGGATCACCAATTTTGCATTGGTCGCTTTCAGGTCGACCATCAGGTTGCCGTAGGTCTTGCCGATGCGAATCATCGCACCGGTGCTGAGCATGTTGAGCACCATCTTAGTTGCTGTGCCGGCTTTCATGCGAGTCGACCCGCTGATGATTTCCGGCCCCACAATCGGAGCGATCAGGATATCGGCCCAGGCATCGATTTCGGATGGTGAATTACAAACCAAACCGATGGTTGTCGCGCCGACTTTACGAGCCCACCCGAGCCCGCCGATGACATAGGGGGTGCGTCCGCTGCTGGCGATTCCGACCAGCACATCCGCAGCACAGAATCGGATCGCCTGCAGATCGACCTCCGCCGCAGCGGGGTCATCTTCGGCACCTTCGATCGCGCGAGTCAACGCACTGTATCCGCCAGCGATAATGCCAATCACTTGGCCAGGGTCGGTATTAAACGTCGGCGGACATTCGCTGGCGTCCAGAACGCCCAAGCGACCGCTGGTGCCTGCACCGATGTAGATCAATCGTCCACCGCTGCGAAGCGCATCGGCGATGCGATCGACGGCCAGCGCAATCGACGGCATAACCAGCGAGACCGCTTCAGCGACTTTTCGATCATCTTGCTGGATCAAACGCACGATTTCTTCGGCCGAACATTGGTCGATGGCGTCCGACGACGGGTTGATACTTTCGGTTGTAAGGTGGTTCAGCATGAGTGCAAGCGTAGCAGGTTTGTAAGGGTTGTGACCGAGCACGTTGGTGTACCGACTT
>DNWZ01000525.1 GCA_003506095.1 Planctomycetaceae bacterium
AGAAAAAATCACTTGCCAATCGGGCGGACCGACCAACCATCCGCCTTGTTCCAATTCATTGTCCAATTGCCCAGGGCCCCAACCGCTGTACTTGACCACAAACCGGGCTTGAATATCGGTGCGATCGACCAACGCGATCAAATGGTCGTCATCGGCAGTCACCCACAACGGGCTCGATGCGATCGCGTTATGAAAGTCAGGGTGGTCCGGTGCGATGCTGAAGTCCAACACATTGGGTCCACACGGTTCGCCAAGCCCCGACACCGTGTGCAGCGCCATCAATGGCCCTTCAACAGGACCGCCGACATAGATCTGGTCGCTGCGTTTGGGATTGTGGCCGATGCGGTCGGCAAAGATTTCTTCCAGCGTATGATTGGTTGGGCGATTGAGCACCAGTCCAAACGCGCCTTGTTCGTCGTGGCGGATCATGTAGATCACGCTGCGAAAAAAATTACCGTCGTTTAGGTACGGTGATGCGATCAGTAGTCGGCCCGAAATAAACTTCATCGCTGTAAATGCCCTGGCGTGAATTGCCGATCGGCCGATAAGGGTTCAACCGAGGCATTGGTTAAACTGCGACGTCGCGCCAAAGGCAACCCGCCCAAGAAAGTCCGACGCCGAACCCGACCAGCATATTAACCGAAGCCGACGACAATTCACCACGCCGTCTCATCCGATCGATCAAAATCGGCAAGGTACACGATACGGTATTGCCGACGTCTTCCATGTCGATCGGAATCCGCCCGGGTGCCAATCCCATTCGCTCGGACATTTGTTCCAGCATTTTCCGGGTCGCCTGGTGCATCACGAACCGATCGATCTGGTCGTGAGTCATCGATTGCGCTTCCAGAATCTCGTCGATCAACCGCGGAATCGCTTCGACGGTAAAGTTGATCAAGCTGGCACCGTCCATATAAAGGCGGCTTTTCCAGCGTTTGCGGTGGCGGGGACGAATCGCGTCGGTCGCGCACCTTGCCCCGCCATCGCCGACCAACAGCGTATCGGCACCGCTGCCATCGGTGCCGAACTGAAACCCCCACAACGTCCGCTCGGGCGATGCGGTTACAAGCGTCGCGGCCGCGGCGTCGCCAAAGATTGTCCGCAGGCTGCGGTCGTCGGCGTCGATGTATTTGCTGTAGGTTTCCGCTGTGACGAGCAAAATTTTCTTAGCCACACCCGACCGGATCAGCCCCTCGGCTAGCGACAACCCGTAAACGTAACCGCTGCATCCGAGGTTAAAGTCGAGCGCGCCGCAACGCGTCGACAAACCGAGGCGGTCTTGCATCAAACAACTGGTCGTCGGCAACGGGTAATCGGGCGTTTGCGTACAGAACAGCAAGAAGTCGATCTCTTTGCGATCGATGTTTGCTTGCGCGAACAGCTTCTCGACCGCCTGGACCGCTAAATCGCTGGCCGTTTCATTCTCGGCCGCGATGTGCCGCTGTTTAATCCCCGTCTTTTCCTCGATCTGGTCGATGTTCCATTCGGGGTGCTGCTGGCGCAGGTCGTCGTTCGTTTCCACCCGCTGAGGCAAATGGATCGCGATCGGTCCGATCGAAGCGAAGCATTCGGGATTCGACACGTCAGCGGCCTATTTATCGGTTAGAGGCGAAGTTTGCAAAATGTTTTGGTTCAGCAGCCGAGGAATAAACGAGCGCGGCAGTGGCCGATTCTCCTACTCGCCTTCCCCCGATCGACAATGTTTCCGGCAGCCGAAAATATCCTGCCCCAAGCCGATCCTGCCAAGGAGCCTACCAACGTGAACGCCTTGGGGGCAAGCGACACCCACAATTCAGTCGCAGATCACGAAGCGATTGCCTTTAGACGCACGGCGACTTCGCTGAGTGCCTCCATCGGGATCGTGTGCGGCCCATTAAAGGGCAGAAACTTCGCCGATTTGCAAGCATTTTCGATCAGTCCGAATAACGTCTGAGCGCTCGAAAACGGCAGAATCGGATCTTGGCGACCGTGCGACTGCACGACATCGGTTTGCCGCAATCGTCCTGCGCCCAACTGCGTCTGCCACGTTGATTGGCAAACCAAAGTGCCTGAAAATTGCACCAGCAGCTCCGGCGGCGGCACATCCGACAGCAGCGATGTGTGCATCGTCAACATCGCTCCTTGAGAAAAGCCGCCCAGCACGTATCGGCCGCTGCCGCCCAAATCGTCCAGCGATTGCGAGATTGTTGAAACCAGCATTTCGGTCGCCGTTTCGATCCCTGGCGGCGATTTATCGTGCAATTGGCTGAACGCCGAAGCTTGGCTGGCGGCCAGCAGCGCCGCCATGTTGATCTCCCACCACGCTCGTCCGCCGTAGACCGCGATTTCCGGCGGTTGCAGCGGAGCGGCGGGAAAGATGAAGCGAAAATCGGCGGCCGAATCGCCCAGATAATCGATGAACACTTCTGCCAAAGACACCAGATCCTCGCCCGGTGCGCCGTAACCGTGGCACAAAATCACCGCGATCTTCGCCTGGTCGCGATACTCGATCACTCGGCAATCGAGCTGACCCACTTTTTCCGTTTTTGCCGCCCAACCGCTCATTGATCTCTCGCCAGTATGTCCTGTCCGTTGTCCAAAGAATCGGTGTTCATACCGAGTTGACGCATTTTGCGATACAGGTTTGACCGGTGCAGCCCCAAAGTCTCTGCCGCGGCGGTCATGTTTCCTCGTTGAGCTTGAATCGACGCGCGAATCAATTCGACTTGAAAATCACGCGTCGCGTCAGCCAACGTGCCATGCAAGGCGGCGAAAAATCCGTTGGCAGGCTGGTCACCTGGCTTGGTGCTTGCGATGGCACCGGCCAGCGCGCCATTGACGGGCGACGGTGACGCAGCAGCCACAAAGGCATTGCCCGGCGAGTCGATCGGCCCCAGCCCCAGATCGCTCTCGGTCAAGACATTTGACTGAGCCAAGTAGCTGGCCCGTTCCATCACGTTGCGAAGCTCGCGAACGTTGCCTGGCCAGCGATAGTCGAGCATCGCTTGCTTGGCCGAAGCGGAAAACTCCGGCACAGTGCGACCGATTTGTGCGGCAAATTGCTGAAGAAAATGATCGGCCAGCAGCAGAATGTCTTCGCCCCGCTGGCGCAGCGGCGGCAACCGAAACGAAACCACGTTGAGCCGAAAGAACAGGTCTTCGCGAAACCGTTTCTCCGCGACCAAGTCGGGCAACGATTGATTCGTCGCGGCGATGATCCGCACGTCAACAGGAATCGGAGTCGAGCCGCCGACGCGAACGACGATCTTCTCTTCCAAAACCCGCAACAGTTTCGCTTGGCCACCGGGGCTCATGTCGCCGATCTCGTCCAAGAACAGCGTCCCGCCGCTGGCCAATTCGAACTTGCCGGGCCGCGCCTGGTGGGCATCGGTAAACGCTCCGCGTTCGTGCCCAAAGAGTTCGCTTTCGAGCAACGATTCGACCAACGCCGCAC
>DNWZ01000164.1 GCA_003506095.1 Planctomycetaceae bacterium
CAGCAGATCGCCAGCGGGTTCCATCGAAATCTGATGACCAGCGATGAAGGTGGCTTGATCGATGCGGAGTATCGCAACTTGTATGTTGTCGATCGTGTCGCGACCACAGGTGTGACGTGGTTAGGAATGACGGTCGCTTGCGCCCAATGCCATGATCATAAGTACGATCCGATTTCGACCGAAGATTTTTATAAGTTTTATGCATTCTTTAACAACGTTCCTGAAACCGGAAAAGACGGAGTGCGGGATCGCAATCCCAAGCCGTTTCTAAGGGTTCCGACCCCAGAAATGGAACAACGGCAGAAGGAGTTGGAGCAACTGCTTACGGATGCTGAAGCAGAGTTGGCAAGTTTTAAGTCGTCTCTGCCTGCGAAGCAGATCGAGTGGGAAAAAAAGTTGGTGGCCGCGGATAAATTGCCGCAACCGCCAACGCCGATGGCTCACTTCCCGCTCGATTCTGACGGCGATGCGCTGGCAACGGAGCAAGATTCGCCTGAGTCAAGGATCGTCGCCCAGGCACATGGCGAGGTCAAGTTTGGCGATGGCATGTCCGGCAAGAGTTTCGAAACCAACAATGAAACCTGGTTCGAATATGGCGAACGATTCGGGTTTGAAAAAGACCAACCTTTCAGTGTCGGCGCATTTTTATACGTGACGCCTCAAGGTGGTGCACCCTTTGGAAAGATGGACGACGGGAATGGTGCCCGCGGTTGGGATGTCGAGTTTCATGGGTTACGCCCAAGCGTTCATTTGATCCACAAATGGCCAGAGGACGTGATTCATATTCAAGCGGATAGCGATCTTCCCGCCAACGCGTTTACGCATCTGGCATTCACCTACGACGGTTCTGGCAAGGGTGAAGGGTTGAAGTTGTACATCAACGGTCAACTTGCAAAGACGAGCATTAAGAAGGATGGCTTGAACGGTTCCATTCGCAATGAGATTCCGTTTTGCATCGGACGCCGTGGCGCCGCGGGAACGCAATTCACCGGTCGTATCGACGATCTGAGAATCTATGATCGAGCGCTCGATGCACCCGAGATTGCTTCGCTGGGCGATGGTGACACCTATCAACTGGTAACGATCGCTCCAGAAACGCGTACAGATGAACAGAAAAAGCGGCTGGAAGAATTTTTCCGCAACACGCAATCGGCGGAATTGACAGCCCTTGAAGCGAAGGTAGCTTCCAATCGCAAATCCAAAGACGAATTTATCCTGTCGATTCCCAATACGATGGTGATGCAGGAAATGGAAAAGCCACGCGATACGTTCATCAAGGTTCGTGGCCAGTACGATGCCGATGGCGACAAAGTTCTGCCGGGCACACCTGGTTTTCTGCCGCCGATTGTAAAGAAGGAAGATGACAAACCGTTGAGCAGGCTGGACCTCGCACAATGGTTGGTTTCACGCGACCATCCGCTGACTTCGCGTGTGACTGTCAATCGATGGTGGGCGGTACTTTTTGGCAACGGAATCGTAAAAACCTTAAACGACTTTGGGTCACAGGGGGAACAACCGACTCACCCCGAATTGCTCGATTGGTTGGCAGCCGATTTCGTACGCGACTGGGACACCAAACGCGCGATCAAGCAGATTGTCATGAGTGCGACGTATCAACAAGCGTCGCGAGCGTCTGCGGAACTGGTCGCAAGAGACCAGGAAAATCGCTTGCTGGCCCGGGGGCCACGTCAACGGTTGGATGCCGAGTTGATTCGCGACAATGCGCTGGCGATTGCCGGGGTGTTGAACCCGAAGATCGGCGGCAAAAGCATTAAACCGGTCCAACCTGAGGGGACTTGGGAGATCAATGAAATGAGCGGTTATAAATATGAGAAATCGCAGGGCGATGAATTGTATCGTCGCGGACTTTATGTCTACTGGCGTCGTTCGACGGTCTATCCGTCGTTCGTGACGCTGGATGCGCCAACGCGAGAGTTTTGTGTTTCGCAGCGGGCGAAAACCAGCACGCCGCTGCAATCGTTGGTGCTGATGAACGATCCGGTATTTGTCGAAGCCGCCCGCGCCTTTGCTCAGCGAATCCTTACGGCACCCGACCTGGATGACGCCGGTCGCATTCGATTAGCTTGGCAAACAGCACTCGCTCGCGTGCCAACGGAGCGAGAGTTTGCGATCCTGGAAGGTGTATTGAAGAAGCAACAATCAACCTATCAAGCCGACGCCGAATCGGCTGCGAAATTGACCGCAGTTGGTGACATTGCCCGAATCGATAAAGTTACCGATTCGGAACTGGCGGCTTGGACTGCTTTTTGTAACGTGATCCTGAACCTGAATGAAACGATTTCGAATTGAGAGGCTGGCCGAAAAGGGGTCTGAACCTTTCCGGCGAGGCCAAAGAATCAATGAAATCGACTCGCCACCAAAAGAAAGGCCCGCTTCCTTTTAGGATAGGCGTTAAGTGACTTTGCGTGATTTTTAGAGAACCTTGGCGAGCAAATAAAGCGACGCATGGTTTTTGGCATAGCTTCTCATTGATTGCGAATATTACCATGAACTCAATCGATCATCAGATCCGCCTTTTGCAACGACGTTCGTTTCTGCAATCCAGTACGACTGGTCTGGGGGCTCTTGGCTTGGCATCGCTGATGAACCCTTCAGCGTTTGCAAGTGACCAGCCGGCTAGTGGACCAATTGCCGACTTGAATGTCCCGGGAGCGTTGAAGTCGCTTCACTTTGCGCCTCGCGCCAAGCGAATCATTTATCTGTTCATGTCGGGTGCCCCTTCGCAATTGGATCTGTTTGATCCGAAACCGACACTGGTCGATATGACGGGAAAAGATTTGCCAGACAGTGTTCGCAAAGGGCAGCGCATCACGACGATGACCAGTGGCCAGAAGAACTTGTTTTGTGTCGGATCGCCGTTCAAGTTTGAAAAGTACGGCAGTGCCGCAATGGACATTTCCGAATTGCTACCTCACCTGACTAAAGTCGTCGATGATTGCACGTTTGTAAGGTCGCTGCATACCGATCCGATCAACCATGATCCGGCCGTCACCTTTTTCGCCACCGGTAATCAACAACCGGGGCGTCCGACAATGGGTGCCTGGTTGGCTTACGGCCTAGGATGCGAAAGCGATAACTTGCCAGCGTTCGTGGTTTTGACCAGCGGCGGTGGCGGCCAGACACTTCAAACGCGATACTGGGGCAGTGGATTTTTACCCGCACAATTCGGTGGCGTGCAATTTCGAAACGCCGGCGATCCGGTCTTGTTTGTGTCGAATCCGCCGGGGGTAAGCGGCGATACGCGACGACAACTGCTCGACGCCACCAATCAGCTTAACCAACTGGCGCTCGATACGATTGGTGATCCGGCGATCGCCGCACAGATTGAGAACTATGAGCTGGCGTTTCGAATGCAAACCAGCGTTCCTGAGCTGACTGACCTTTCGCAAGAATCGGCCGATACGCTCGAGCTGTATGGTGCGACACCTGGTCGACCGTCGTTTGCCAACAACTGCTTATTAGCAAGACGGATGGCGGAACGCGGCGTGAGGTTTATTCAGTTGTGCCATCGCGATTGGGATCATCACGGCGGTCTGCCAGCGGGCATTCGCAACAAATGCAAAGAGACCGATCAAGCCGCGGCGGCGCTTGTAACCGACCTCAAGCAGCGCGGATTGCTGGATGATACGATCGTCGTTTGGGGCGGCGAGTTCGGGCGAACGGCTTACAGCCAAGGCGAAATCAAGCCAGACAGTTTTGGCCGCGACCATCATCCACGATGCTTTACTGTATGGATGGCAGGCGGCGGTTTAAAGGCTGGTTATATCCACGGCGAGACCGACGAGTTTGGATATAACATCACGCGTGATCCGGTGCATGTGCACGACCTTCACGCGACGTTGTTAAATCAATTGGGCGTCGATCATAAGAAATTGATTTATCGCCACGAAGGCCGCGATTATCGATTGACCGATATCGCGGGCCACGTTGTGAGCGACTTGATCGCCTAGAGGGCTGAGAAGTCATCTGCCTAAGCAGACTACTCTTGATCGCCTTCGATCATCGCCTTGTACTGATCGCGTTCTCGGCGAGTCGCTTCGAGGTCGAAAATCAGATACTTCATGTCCAGACGCAACTGCGACAACGCTTCTTGAACCAAGTTCAAGATTCGGCGTCGGCGAGTGCTGCAGTCAACCACCCGTTGCATCGCAGGTGTGATTGCATCGCGATAGCGAGTCGGCAGTGACTCAATCGCTCTAGCCAATTCTTGCAATTCGATTGGGGTTGCTTCGTTGTCGGATTCGGCTTGGCTGGCGGCGTTGAGCATGGGGTGTCTCAAAATCTGGGATTAAGTGTCGTTGTGTTTGACTGATGGGAAGCAATCAATTGCATTCGCCATGCCGCATCCCTGCGAAAATGCCTCAGGATGCCTTAAGTTCTTTGCTTTAAAAGACTTAAGGAAATCCTCGGTGTGTGCCAAAACTTTTCGGTGTTGCCAAAGAGCAACAGGATTGCCCTTGGCGAACGACG
>DNWZ01000515.1 GCA_003506095.1 Planctomycetaceae bacterium
TGGTCGATGATTATTACCAAGCCGACTATTACGGTTTGTTCGCGTTTCTCAATCGCACCACGCTGTTCGAAGACCCCAAAACGAAGGTCGGCAAACTTGCTGAAAAGGCTGAGGGTGAAGCGCCATTCGAGTCAGTATTCACCGGCGAAGGACGCGCCATCACACGACCACGTTTGCCCAAGGGCGCATTCGTTTATGCCGATCCACGATACCCTGAAGATCAAGCTTATAAGGTTAAACCTGAGAAGACTCAAGCGTCAAAACCGACGTTCAGCCGTCGCGAAGCGCTGGCAAAGATGTTGACGGATAACCTTGCATTTCGACGCAACGTTGCGAACCGCTTGTGGGCGATGGTGACGGGGCGCGGTCTGGTTCACCCGAGCGATTTTCATTATTTGGATAATCCGCCGGTGAATCCCGAATTGTTGACTTTACTCGCCAATGACTTGGCCACCAGCGGTTTCGACTTACGCCACGCGATTCGCGAAATGATGTTGTCGAAAACTTACCAACGGGCCTGTGAACCGCCAGCCTTCGAAACAATCAACTTGACGGACATTCGTCTGCGGCTTGAAAGGATTCAACAAGACCGTGTATCGCTGTCGGCGAAATTGACAGAATTACGATCGCTGACAAGCCAAGCCGAAGAGTCCTGGATCGCAAAAGTTGCTGTCAACGACAAGCTCGATTCTGATTTGATCGCGACAGCAAAGCCGATCGCTGATGCCAAGAAAGCTTTCGAAACCGCTGCAGCAGAATTGGCGAAAGCGACCGAGAATCACCAAGCCGTCGCTAAGAAATCGGCAACGATTGAAGGTGTATTGGTCGCGACTCAAGCGGCCCACCAGAAATTGAACAACTTGAAATCGCTAGAAAGTGCGATCGCGATTCTGGAAAAACGCAAAGGCGAACTCGCCAGTGATGTGACGAAAACGCAGAACGAATTGCAAGCCAAAACCACGGCTTCGACAACAACACGTCAAGCGTTTGAGAAATTGCAGGCCGACGCCGCGGCGATCGATATAAATCGAATTGCTGCTGACGATTTGACGCAATTGGAAAAGAAGTTTTTGAGCGTCCAGTCCGAACTTTGGGACATCGATGCGAAGCTAAAACTTCTAGATGCCCAAGCGGGTCAGTGTCAAAACATTCTCGATCATGCCTTACTTGTCCATTCCGATCCCGAGAAGGCGGCGACCATTTGGAACGAAGTCGTCGATCGTTGGACGTATCAAGGCCAAGTCGCTGCGCTCAAACCGCTGACTCCCGAACAATTGGCCGCAAGCACGATGCGGGCAACCGGTTTCTTGGATCGCACCGAAGCCGCAGCCAAAGCAGCGGTTGAAAAGACGCCACCAGCCGAATTAGCGGCAGCGGATATGAGTGAAGAAGCGAAAGTTCGAATCAAAAACGTAGCGTTACAGGCCGAGTTTCTGAATCAATTACGTGGCAGCGTGAACCAATTTGTTGAACAGTTCGGCGGATTGTCGGGCGGGGAGTTTCAGGCGACCGTCAATCAGGCGTTATTCCTAGGCAATAGTCCGACAGTCAACAATTGGCTCGCCCCGGCCAATGGAACGCTGGTCGGAAAACTGAAGGCGATCGAAACGCCCGAAGCGATCGCGGATGAACTGAGCCTCGCAGTGCTGTCGCGTCCGGCAACGATTGACGAACAACGTGAGGTACAACGGTTTTTGACACCCGTTGAAGGCCAAGCCGCCCCTGATCGCGCGGTCGCGATTGCCGAATTGGTCTGGGCCGTGCTGACCAGTAATGAGTTTCGCTTTAATCATTGATCGATATCCGCCTCCTATTCCTACAAGGAAGATCGTCACGATGAAATGCCAATACGCCTGTGGCTCGACCGAGCATGTGACCAATCGCAGACGCTTTATCGGCGGTATCGCCAGCGGCGCGGCCGGATTGAGCTTGGGAGGTTTGTTGACGGGCAATCCTGCGATTGCGGAACAGATGAAAGGAAAGCAAAAGCGGATACTCAATGTTTTCCTTCATGGTGGTGTCTCACAACTGGAAAGCTGGGACCCCAAGCCTGGCACCGACACTGGCGGCCCGTTTCGTGCGATTCCGACCTCGGTGCCCGGAATTCATATATCAGAATTGCTGCCGTATACCGCCAAGCAAATGCACCACTTGGCGATTGTGCGAAGCTTGGACACGAAGAATAACGACCATGCTCGCGGCCAAGAGGAAATGACGACGGGGCACAAGCAGATTCCTGGCACCGATTATCCTCACCTCGGTGCAATTGCTGCGAAAATGCTGACGCCAGAACGTTTCCCGCTGCCCGGTCATATCCTGATCCGCGGCGCCGGGTCTGGAAGCGGAAAAGCGGCGTATCTGGGGCCAAAGTATGCCAGCGTCGTGATGAATGACGGCAAGCCGCCCCAGTTCACCGAGCGACCGGCGGCGCTGAGCCTCGAATCGGATCTGCGTCGAAACCAATTACGCACAAGTTTCAATGATCGGTTCGCCGGTCGACGTCGTACCGCCGATACCGACGCTTACACATTTTCTTACGACCAGGCTCAAGATCTATTGTCGCAACGAAAAGTGTTTGAGCTGGAACGCGAATCCGAAGCGGATCGTGACCGTTATGGAACAAGCGAGTTTGGCCAGCACTGCCTGATGGCTCGGCGATTGCTTGAACACGGTGTGCCATTCGTACAAGTGAACCATTCAAATTATGACACGCATCACGAGAACTTCGATTTTCACATCGAACAGCTCGGCGAGTTTGACAAACCGTTCGCAATGCTGGTCGAAGATCTGCACCAGCGAGGATTGTTGGACGATACGTTGATCTGCGTGATGTCTGAGTTCGGCAGAACACCGAAGATCAATGCTCGTTACGGACGCGATCACTGGGGTAAGTCCTGGAGCGTTGCACTGGGCGGATGCGGCATCCAGCGTGGTGCGGTGATTGGGGCGACAAGCGAAAACGGAACCGAGGTGGTCGATCGGGTTGTCGACCATGGGCACGTATTTCATACGATTCTGCAAGCCGTTGGAATCGATTCGACCGGCGAGTTTAATATCGCCGGACGCAAGTATCCCGTCGCCGATCCGGCCAAGGGATCGATCGGAGAGTTGTTAGCATGATCGTCAATCAAACGGCCGCGTCGCCAGCCATCGAACCAGAAAAGACACATGTCGTTTTGGAACACGTTTTTCCGCGTCCCTTGAATGCATGTTTTTGGGAGCCTAAGAACCGATTTATTTTCGTCGGCTCCGAAGAACTCGGGATTTCGCGATTTGACATTCAAAGCAAGACAATCGTATCGATGGTTGGCCCACATGACAGTTGGGTACGAGCGATCGGGTCGACGCCTGATGGCCAAGTGACCTTCAGCGGCGGGTACGACGGTCGATTGATCTGGTGGCCGACCGACGCCGAAAAGCCTGAACCGATACGCGTTGTCGACGCTCACCAAGGCTGGATTCGTGCCTTGGCGGTCAGTCCCGATGGCAGCCATGTGGCAACGTGTGGAAACGATCTGGCGGTGAAACTTTGGAACACCCAGTCAGGCGAATTGGTCCAGGCTTTTGATGGCCATCAGTGGCATGTTTATAATGTTTCGTTCACGCCTTCGGGGGAGTCGTTGGTGTCGTGTGACCTGCGAGGATTCGTTAAAGTTTGGCCAACGAAGGGCAACGTCGCTGCCGACGGTACCGATCCGGCGAAACCTGTCAGTCGTGATCTTCCGCAGGTCGAATCCTTGTACAAGTACGATACGACCTTTCGAGCCGATATAGGTGGCGCTCGCTGTATGTCGTTCTCTCATGACGGTGCACGACTAGCAATTGGTGGTGTAACGAACGTTACCAATGCGTTTGCAGGCGTAGGCAATTTTGCGGTCGCTCTGGTTAACTTTGCCGATGGTAAGGCAGTAGTTCAGTGCGGGCCGAAGGAAAAGGTCAATGGAACCGCTTGGGGCATCGCTGAGCACAAGCAAGGATTTTGGATCGGGCTTAGTGGAGGTAGCGGAGGCGGTTGGATTTACTTCTGGCGTGACGATAGCGCGGAAGAGTTCTTCAAGTTGAAGCTGAAGAACGATGGTCGTGGTATGGCCCTATCGCCAGACGAAAGCCGAGTCGCGGTCGCTCACGCCGACCGAAACCTAAGGGTCTATGCCCTACACGCAGCAGCGACCTAGACGCTGCTTGTAGTCCCACGTTCGTAGTCCCGCCTTCAGGCGGCCCAACTCCGCTCTCAGAACCGATAAGTCGCCGCAACCCCTGTTTGACTCGGCATCTCGTCACTCTGCAAAACCAACACTTCGCCGTCCATGCTGATCACAATCTCCGCCAGGTCATCC
>DNWZ01000614.1 GCA_003506095.1 Planctomycetaceae bacterium
GCCAGTGACCGAGGTTTTTTGCAGATCAAGTGGGAAGATTACTTGCAGTTATTGAATTGGACTGCGAAGCAAGGGATCGATGCAGTGGTGGCTGAGGTGCCCAGTAAGCTTGCGACGCTGTTAGCATCGTTGGGGGTCGATTCGGCGATGTGGCGAGACATGGTATGGCACTTTAAAAAATACTTTGGTCGTTCGACGTGTATCGGTTCGCCAGCGGCGATGGACGAGGATGCCAAGAAGTCAGGCAAGCGTTGGCACCGAGGTCAACGTGCGGCCAGAGGCTTGTATTTGGCAGCTTAGTTTGCTCACGCATTACAGCCACCGCAACGGTCTAGTGAAGTTGTTTGTGTGGCTTCCAACAGATTCAAGGCGGCCAGCAGATTACGCTCGCTTTCCCTGTGGTCCCGAATATCGGCGAACGATATCTGATCCAAAGGTTTGGTAGACGGATTTGCGTCAGACAATATGTTGGCTTGCCTGAATCTGCTGGACGGCAAAAGATGGGTGGCACAAATTGTGCCGAATCAGACAATATGTTGGCTTGCCTGAATCTGCTGGACGGCAAAAGATGGGTGGCACAAATTGTGCCGAATCTGCTGGGCGGCAAAAGATGGGTGGCACAAACTGTGTCGAATCCTGGTCCCGAATGTCGGCGAACGATATCTGTTCCAAAGGCTTGGTAGGCGGTTTTGCCTCAGACAATATGTTGGCTTGCCTGAATCTGCTGGACGGCAAAAGATGGGTGGCACAAACTGTGCCGGATGAAACCTGCTGGACGGCAAAAGATGGGTGGCACAAACTGTGCCGGATGAAACCGTCTTTCCGATCAATTTCGGCGCCGGCAAACTCGCCTGATTCGGTCGCGAGTCGCCATAAGTTTTTGTCGACAAGTTTATAAATCAACGACATCGTTTATCTGTTTATTTATCGGCTACAAAATGAGCGTCTTTTGGATGATCACTTTTTGGCCGAGTCAGCCGAATGTCGTTTGCCCAACCGGTCAGTTATTACCATCGCCGAAATTGAACGACACACCTCCGAACGGTACCACGCCATAGATGCCTTCGGTGAAGGTTTGGCGGACGAACCAGTTCAGTCGCAGAATCGGTTTGGATGGCACAATGATAACGTCTGCATCCTGCAGCCAGATTTCATCCGCTGGGGTGGGCCGCTTGCCATAGATGGCGCCTTGCAAGTCGAGCATTGTAGAAATCAACCGCCAATCTTCGGCTCGTCGCATCACGACCACCTGTCGCAGATTGGAGCCCGGCAGGGTGCCTCCGGCGGATGCCAGGGCGCCGAGAACTGTTGTCGGGCCAACCAATTCGACTCGCGCCGGATTTCCGACTTCACCCAGCACGTGAACAAAATGCGGTGCTTGCGATTGAAGAGTTGGCTCGATCTCAAGACCGACGACTTTTCGCGAGAAACGCAGGTTTACTTCGCTCTTCATTTCGCTGAGCGTGAGTCCTTGCACACAGACCTCGCCGATCCCGGGCAAACGTATTTTCCCGTCGGGCATTATCGTGGTTGTCAGCACTTGGGCGTTGAAGCCGCCTTGTCCACCAACTGCATCGCGGATGTCTTCGGCGAGACGATTGGTTCGTACTGGGGTGACGTCGATCGAAGGTTCTTCGTAAAGATTTTCATAGAGTTTTTCGAGCTGTTTTCGCAGTGCATCGACGGTTAAACCGGCAGCATGAACCTGTCCGATTAAACGCACCGTGATCGATCCGTCGGGTTGAATCCTTAAGCCGTTTTCCAGCGTACCCCGGGTCAGTTCGGTATCCGATACCGATTCGATCAATACCTCGTCGCCAACTTCCAGACGATACGCACCACCGGCTTGACGACGGGTGAGAAGGAATACGACCTGCAGGGTATCGCCCGGACGCAAACGATAATTTCTTAAGTGTGCCAGACGGGCTGGCCCTGCATAACCGCCGTGACCATAAGCATTGAAGTCGATCGGTGACATGTTTGCCCACGATCCTTCGGCACCACAATGATCTTTGCAGTCTACGCCCCGCATACAGGATTGGCAGGGCCCTTGGCACGGAGGGTCGCCGGGAATATTTCTGCACGTACATTCGTCCGATTGAACTTGTGTTCCATCGGATACACCTGGATACGGCACAACATTGATCCGCTGAGGTTGTTGGCCATCGGCCATCCCGCCGGCCAAGCACGCACATGCGACGGTTACCGCTGCAATGGCAATGCCTCGCAACACGCGAAATAACCAGCGATACGTTAAGCCGCTTGCGACCGCGTCGTCATTGAGTTCGGTAATTGTATGCATACGATCTCCTGACTAGCCGTTATCGAAAGTGGCGCGTGATCGGATTAAAGGCTCGGTTCAATCGGCTTTTGACCGAGTTATCAGCTTCCTGAAATTCAGCAGATTGATATGGCGATCCTTGATAAGCGTTGACTTGTCGCGATGGAACTTCGTCGACGTGTTCGGGGCGGTAGGTCGCGCTTGGCTGATTGTTCTGAGCCAACGATCGACTCGCGTTCTGTCGACTGGTTGCTATCGATTGAGCCTGGGGCGAACCCGTTAAGCCCGGTGGACCCGACGTTGCTGGACTGATCGCGGCAAACTGTTCGGGCGTAACCTCAACAATCTTAACATCCCGACTGGGTGGACCTTTATCGACGTTTGCCGAAGCGATCGAGTGTTCCGGACGCGCAGGCGAACGAGCGGAGACAGTGGAAACGGTTGTTCCTGCATATTGACGGGGATCGGTTTTTCCGACTTGTGCAACCATCGAATCGCCCGTCAGGCCTGCCACATGAAGCGTTGTCTCATAATCGATTCGCACTTGACGATTATTGGGCGAACCTTCGGCTGCGGCGCGAATCAAATGGACTGAGGTCGCTATTCCATAGGGTGTACCGTCATCTCGCAAGCGATGTGACTTGGCAAGAATTCGAATCGCATCTGCAGCCAGCGGATCAGCGACAGCCAGCGGCATGAGACAACGGCGCGACCAATCGAGATAGACATCCGCAGCTGCAAGCCCATTTAGTTTGGAAACGTCATAGGGTTTTAGAACTTCGGTAGAATGCGAACGAACCATGCGAGTGATCGATTCGCCGTCAACCATGCCGTACTTGCCGACAAAATCCTCTGCTTCGCGGATCGCGGTTAAGGCGATCATCAGATCACGAGTCGCCAGCGCCGATTGCTCGCGAGAATCGATCGATTGGGCGATCAATTCGAGAGCCTTCTTTGCCTTTTCTTCAGCGGACAGGTAAGCACGGATGTCGAGTTTCAGCTCGGCTTGAGCGATTAATTCCATCGCCGTTTTTCGAAGCGCGTCGACGCTGTATCCGGGCTGGATCGGTTGCGGTTGGGCTGGGATTTCGAAAGTTTCCTCGGGTCGATTAGCCCGCTGACGCATTGCGGCACGGCGAATCTCGGTCAATGGCCTGACCTGGGTG
>DNWZ01000836.1 GCA_003506095.1 Planctomycetaceae bacterium
AACAATGGCGAATACCAACGGATGACCGAAGAACAACGCAAGACTTGGGACGCGTACTATGATCCCGAAAATGAAGCGTTTTTAGCGAAAATGAAAGCGGGTGAATTGTCAGAAAAGGAAATCACCCAGTGGAAGTATCAACGTTACATGCACGACTACCTCGGTTCGGTTGCGGCGGTGGACGACAACGCTGGTCGAGTTTTAGATTACCTCGAAAAGAACAACTTGGTCGACAACACGATCGTGATCTATGCATCCGACCAAGGCTTTTATCTTGGCGAGCACGGCTGGTACGACAAGCGTTGGATGTTTGAAGAATCGTTGCGAATGCCGTTCTTGATCCGCTGGCCAGGTGTTGTCAAACCCGAGACGCGTTCAGGGGCCATGATTCAAAACATCGATTACGGGCCAACATTCCTGGAAGCCGCTGGGTTAGAAATCCCGTCAGAAATGCAGGGTCGCAGTATCATTCCGGTGTTGAAGAACGAAGGGAAGAAAACAGCCGATTGGCGTGACGCGATCTACTATGCCTATTTCGAAAACGATGCGGTACACATGGTGCCGATGCACGATGGCGTGCGTACCGAACGTTACAAGGCGATGTATTTTCCCAAGACCAAAGAGTGGAACTTGTTCGACCTAGAAAAGGATCCGCAGGAAATGCAAAGTGTGCACGACGTGGATCAATACAAGCCGATTTTGCAAGAATTGAAACAGCGGTATGTGGAATTGAAAAATCAGTATGAAGTCAACAGTGCCGCGATCGCCGCGACTCGTGGTGATGAAGGGTGGTGGAAACAGCGTGACCAGGCGAAACGCGCCCAGGCGAAGGACGGCGGGTTCGACCTTGTCTTTATCGGCGATTCGATCACTCAAGGATGGGAAGGGGCTGGCAAAGATGTTTGGCAGAAGACTTTCGGATCAACCAAGGCGCTGAACCTTGGGTTCAGCGGCGATCGTACGGAACATGTTTTGTGGCGATTGACGCGAAACCAGATGGGACCTAGTCGTCCCGATGCGGCGGTGATCCTGATCGGCACCAACAACACAGGGCATTTGATGCAGGCCCCTGAAGAGATCGCAGCCGGAATCGAGTTGATCGTTTCGACGCTGCGGGCGAAGTCGCCGCGAACGAAGATTCTGCTGCTGGGCGTGTTGCCTCGGGGGGCGGATAACAGCGACCCGATGCGTGTGAACAATGACCAGGTGAATGAATTGGTCAGCTCTTTGCACGACGGCGAAAAGGTGTTTTATAAGAATATCAACGCCGCGTTTGTCGAGCCGGACGGCACGATTTCGACCGATGTGATGCCTGATCGATTGCACTTAAGCCCCGAAGGTTATCGACGTTGGGCCGAAGCGATCAAACCGACGTTGCAAGAGTGGAAGGTTTTGCCGTAACGGTTCTTGAGCGCGGGACTTGAACGCGAAAAAAAGTTTTTATCGAAGATCAGTGGCGGATGATTGTCGCCACTGATTTTTTTTCGTTACCATTTAGCAACAGCGCGTCGCCACGGTTTGCGGCGTGAGTCCCACCAAAAAATCGCCTACCCCTGAGCTGCCCGATGATTCGTGTTGCCATCCACCATGTTGGTTTGTCCAGCCACAGTAACGGTGTCGCCGGAGCGTTGTTTCGATTGCGAGCGTTGGAGGCGTTCAGGCCAGCGATTGCATTCCTTGCATTGGTCACATGCTTTGCCGTTGCTGGTGATTGCGTGGCTCAAGATTCGGCCGCTGTGCGACCGACGTTGAAGGATTTGGATGGTCACTTTCCGTTTACCGTTCCGCAGTCGGCCCAGCAGTGGAACGAACGCGCCGATGCGGTAAGGCTGCAGACACGGGTCTCCTTGAGCGTCCATCCGATGCCGAAGCTGGCGGAACCGGTGGCGACGATTCACAGTCGTCGCGAGATGGATCGATATTCGATCGAGAAGGTGATTTTGGAAAGTGTGCCGGGGCATTATGTAACGGCCAGCCTGTATCGGCCGCTGGGCGATGTGGCCGATGGGGCGAAGAAACGCCCTGCGGTGATGTATGCCCATGGCCACTGGGACAACGGTCGATTCTATGAAGCGTCGCCCGCAGCGGCGCAGATCTTGATCGCCACGGGCCAAGAGCGGTTTATGAATGCGGCGATCAATCACATGCAGGCCGCTTGCGTTCAACTGGCGCGAATGGGCTGTGTCGTGTTGCAATATGACATGATCGGTTATGCGGACAGCCAGCAGATTTCGTTCGCACGGGCGCATCGTTGGGGCCTGCCCAATGTTGACAATTCCGAATCCACGCCATCGGGATGGCCTTTCTTCAGTGCCACGGCGGAAGGTTATGGCCAATCGATTATGGGATTGCAGACGATCAACACGACGCAAGCGTTTGAGATGTTGCGTCGATTACCCGATGTTGACCCAGATCGAATCGCAATCACGGGCGCAAGTGGCGGCGGAACGCAATCGTTCATTGCGACCGCGGTTGAGCCAGGATTGGCCGGATCGTTGCCGGCGGTGATGGTCAGCACAGCGATGCAGGGCGGTTGCGTTTGCGNNAATTGGCCGGATTGACCGCGCCACGGCCGCTGGCGATGACCACAGCTAACGATTGGACGATCAATATGCCCAAGGACGGATTTCCGGAATTGGTGAAGTTATATGAACTGGTCGGCAAGACGCAGGATGTTCAGTTGATACAGGGAGCTCATTTTCCTCATAACTACAACCATGTCACACGCGTGGCGATGTATGGTTGGATGAATCGGTTGTTCAAGTTGGGGATCAGCGAGCCGATTTTGGAAGAGGATTTTGAACTGTTGCGAGCGGCTGAGTTGACCGTTTGGGACGACCAACATCCGCGCCCGGCGTCGGGGCTGGAGGCCGAGCAGGCGTTCCTTGCGCAGTGGGCTGCGCAGATCGATCAATCGCTCGCGTTGCCGACGGATGACTCGGCCGAAGCGAGGCAGCAGAAATTGAAACTGATTGGCGAAGGTTGGCAGTCGATCACGGCGTGGGCCGACTCGATGCGCGGTCATCTGGTGACCAGCGGAACGTTAAAGCGTGAAAGTGAATCCGAAGGCAAAAAGCGGGCTGACGTCTATCTTGCGGTCGGAAAGAATGCAGACGCAGCAGAGGCCGAATCTTGGCAAAAGCGAATCGCGGCGGCGGCGGGCGATGCGTCACGATCGACCTGGTCGCTGGTTGCCATGGATCCGGTTACGGGCAACGAATACGCCGAAGCGCCAGTCGTTCGCAACCCGCGGCCTGCTGCGGCATTCACCTATGGCTACAACGCGCCGCCCGTGGTGCGACGTTTGGGCGTGCTGATGGATGGTTTGGAGCAGGTGCGATCCAGCGGCGGCGAGGGCATTCGACTGGTTGCCAGTGACGACCAGATTCTGTTGGCTTTGTTGGCTGCGGTTCACAGCCCACAGGTGGTTGAATCGGTGGTGTGGGTTACGAAAAATCCTGAAATCGATCCGCTAAGAAAGATCACCTCGATTCGCGACCCGCAGTTCATTCCGAACGGTTTGCGATATCAAGGTTTTGCAGGTTTGAAATCGATCTTGGGCGAGCGGTTGTCGGTGGTTAAGCCATAAGAATCACTGGCTGTTTTGCATCTGGGTGATTTTTCGCCTCGCGAACCAGTCGATATACTCTTCAAGCGTGATTCGGCTGTCGCCATCGACGTCGGCAGCAACCGGATTGACCAACATCGTTGACCATTCGGCTGGCATGAGAATACCATTTTGGTCGACGTCGTTGCGAGAAAAAATATGCTCGGCGTCCGACCTGAATCGTTGCTTCATCAATGCGATCGAAGCGGTTTCGGCGTTTGTAAATGCTTTTCTTAGTGCTATGAATGCAGAAGATTTGACGAAACGATCTTCATCCTTGCCTGCCTGCAGCACATAAGGCACCAAGGTCGATCCATGGCTGTTTGAAAGCGGCAGAAGACTGTAGATCACCGCAGGTTGTTTGCCTTGTTTGAAACGGCCTTCAAGTTCAATTGCCAGTCTTTCGGGCATAGCGGTAAGGCGAGCGACGATTAAATCCAATAAGCCAGAAGCGCGTGGGCCATCGGTCAACAAGCCCGATTTTAACTGACGACCAAGCGACGTTTCACGGTTGCTGAGAACGACCAGGGTATCGAGCACGATGGCGATTTGTTCTTGGCGAGGAATGGTCGACGCGGGCATCAAGGCGATGGCAGCCAGCAATCGTGATTCATCAAACGGCTCGGTGTCGGCAGTTCGGATCGCTTGTCGAATTGGTGCATTGAATCGGTCACTGATGATCGCTTGCTCGTGAATGACTTTGGCGGCTCGGGTATGAGCAGGCGAATCAAGATCTGCCGCGACGGCGATCGTCAATTCACGAAAGGCGGCTTCTTCAACGCTCAGCGATTTCGATTCCACAGCGGTGGTTTCGGGCGTCGATGGGATTGGGTTTTGGCTGTAGCACAGACCGTCGGGCCCAACCGAGGCAAACAAGACATTAAAAAGAATGATGCAGATGCGATTCGGCCAATGCCGGCGGATGCACAGACGTGCGGCATTCCAACGCAATTCCATCATAATGAATCCTTCGGCGAACAGGACGACAAGCTGGCAACGCGGTCAGGGGGTGCCTGAGCGGTCATTGTAGTTGAACGCTAAGCAATTCTGCACAAGTGATGTAGTGGGATTCGCCAGAATTCCGACTGCCCAAACGCTCAACGGAAGTCAGGCGACATCCGCTACCAGTGACGTAGCCGGAGTCGCCAGACTTCGGTCCACGATCCAACGGCTCAGCGAGATCGTTTGCATGGATCAGGAATTGAAAAAATCATCATAGTTGGCGCGTATCCCGCGCAGTCCCGCGAGAAACACTGCGAGATCGTTTGCATAAGCATAGAACTGACAACCGAGCGAGCGACAGAATTCGGCGTGGTCGCGGCTGCGCACCAAAATGCCCCATGTTTTTCCTTGTGACAGCGTCGCTTGCGAAACTCGGGTGAGCGCCTCGCGACACTTTGGGTGCATAAAATCGCCGGGCACACCCAACGCGACACTTAAATCCGCTGGCCCCACAAACAAGTTGTCGACGCCTGGGATCGCGGCGATTTGCTCGACATGATCGAGCGCTTCGTTCGTTTCGATCTGCAGGCTCAACCAACGCTGGTCATTACAATCGCCGATGTGATCGACGAGCGGCTTGGTGCCATAGCCGCCTTCAAAGTTGCTGGCATTGGCGCCTCGCTGGCCCAATGGCGGAAACTTTGCCCAGCGAACGATTTGTTCGGCTTCGGCAACACCGCGCACTTGGGCCGCCATGATTCCGCCCACACCCGCTTCCATCGGGCGCATGATGGCGGCGTAATCGGTCGGCGCGACGCGGACATAAGAATCCAATCCGACGCTGCGGCAGGCCATAGCGAGCGTTTCGATTTGGTTGAGAGTCAGGCCCGCGTGTTCTTCGTCGATCCAAATCGCTTGATACCCGCCAACCAGTGCGACCATTTCGATGATCTTGGGAGACGGGATCGCGCCGATCGCAAAGACATTGACTTGTTGGCCGCTGGCCAGAAGCGACTTGATGGAAGCGGGTTGGGTCATAGCCGGCAGGGTGTCAAAGTGGTTAAACACATGCGGTTGTTACGCCTTGAATCTGGCGTAAGAAAATATCCAACGACGGCGTCCGATCTTCTACTCTGGGCGACATCGCTTGCATGATGGCGCGAGCGAGTCGAGGGTCGAGATCGGGACGGAAGTGCAGGATATCTTTCGGCGGGTCGTTATCATGTTGCAGCGCGGCCCGACCGTTGGTCAGGCCGGTTTGCCACGGAAACTCGAATGTACACAACGTGTAACAGCTGACGCCGAACGAGAACACGTCGACGCGTTTATCGGTTGAGCGTCTACGCACGACTTCCGGAGACATATAAAGCGGCGTGCCAGTGCGATTGCCGGCGGCCATGAAGGGTGCAGTTGCCGGCACCGTCAGGCCGAAGTCGATCAGTTTCAGGCCTGAGAAATCTGGTAAGCAGATGTAGTTGCGTGGGCAGATATCGCGGTGGATAAAACCACGTTCATGCACATAGTGCAGCGATTCGGCCATGTTGCGAATCAGGTTCAATCGCGTCTTACCGACAGCATCTTCGTTGCGGTCGACGATCACTTTTTGAAGGGTCGGGCCGTCGATATATTCCATCACCAAGAAAGGTTCGTTCTTGGTGGAAATGCCGGTCTCATAAGTTTCGGCGATCAACGGATGCTTCATGCTTAACGCGATTTCGCTTTCGGTCGGCTTGCTCAGGCCTCGAAAGCGAGCTTCAAAGAATTCCACCTTTTCCAAATCGCATAATTTTACGCCAACGATTCGTCCGGTTTGGTGATCCCGCGCGACATAGAAGTTGGACATTGTTCCGCTGACGCTTGAACGCAGGCGTTCGAATCGGGAATCGATGTTCACCTTGCCCTTCAGCATTTTGCCGCTGTAAAGGGCGCTGGTCGGCACATCAGCCGGCGCGATTTGGGGGGCAGAAGAATTGCCTTTTGCCCCAGCCGCCTTGGGCGACTTTTGGGCATTCGGTTTCGCTTCTCCGGCCTTCTCTTTATCGTCTGGCGCAGATTTCTGTGCAGAACTGAAAATCGATTTCAGGGAATCAATCAGGCTCATCGTTATTTGCCGCAGTAATCGATCGCGCGAGCGATTTCGGATTTTAAGTTTTGGCGAGTAACGATTCGGTCGATGTATCCGTGCTCGAGCAAGAACTCGCTGGTCTGAAAACCTTCGGGTAATTCGATACCGATCGTTGCTTTAATCGTTCGCGGTCCAGCAAAACCGATCAAGGCTTTCGGTTCGGCAAATACGAGATCACCCAGCGATGCAAAACTTGCCGCCACGCCGCCCATCGTCGGATTCGTTAGCACACTGATGTAAAGCCCACCGGCTGAGTGGTACCTAGCAAGGGCGGCCGAGACCTTGGCCATTTGCATCAGCGACAAGATCCCTTCGTGCATTCGCGCCCCACCGCCACTGCCGCTGATGATAATCAACGGCAGGTTATGTTTGGTGGCGTGTTCGATCAACCGTGCCAAGCGTTCGCCGACCACGGATCCCATGCTGCCCATGATGAAGGCCGAATCGGTGACCGCGAATGCGACGCGGCGAGCGCGAATCATGCCGGTGCCGGTCAGCACGGCGTCGGTCAATCCGGTCCGTTTTTGCTCTGCGACCAATCGTTGGGAATAGGGCCGACGATCGGCGAACTGCAGCGGATCGGTTGGCCGCAGTTGGTCGTTCATCATCTCGAACGTTCCGTCGTCCAGCACTTGGGCGACGCGGTCGGTGGCCGAGACATAAAAGTGATATTCGCACTTGGGACAGACGTTCAAACGCCCTTCGACTTCTTTGCGATAGACCGACGCACTGCACCCGGGGCATTTTAGCCAGAGCCCTTCGGGGACACCGCGTTTTTTGGGCGAATGATTGGCCGCTGAATCGGCGCTGACCGTTTCAGCAGTTCCCTCGGCGACCGCTGAACCGACAACAGCCGACACGGCCATATTGGCCGGATGAGCGACTGGGTTGCCGTTCTTTGCGTCTGCGGGCGAACTGGATTGAGATTCAACTGTGGCCATGGGGCACTTGCGCGATCGCGCCAGGTTAAGCGGAAGGAATCAAATCGAATAGCTATCAGTTTGACAAACCGACACGCATTCCGAACACCCCAATAGTAGCCGCTGCAGCGGATTTTTGCTCCACCAGTTCTGGCAGAGCCTGCAAAACAATTGCCGAGCGGCCAAAATCAATCTTTTGCCCGTATCGTCGGATTTGTTATCCCCGACTTATTGCGGCGACGATCGGGTCGGTCGCCTGTTGAGTCCTATTTCCAGATGTTTTCGGAGCCGGTGATGGCGATTTTGAAGCCTTTGCAAACTGCTTTCGTCGTGTTTTGCGGCGTCATGATGATGGCCGGGGTGCCTGCCGTCGCCGCGCCGCCAAGCTTCATGAAAATGTTCGGTAAGTCCCCCAATGCGGCGGAAAAAAAGAACGATCCGAGGCAATTGACCGAAGTTGACGGGCCTTGGATGATCCTGGCGCACTCGTTTGCCGGAGCGGAAGGCCGCCAGGAAGCCGAGCAATTGGCTGACCAATTGGCGGCCGAGTTCGGGTTGGCAACCTTCATTCACGAAGAAAACTTTGATTTTTCAGGTAAAGTCGACTCGCCGACCGCCCAGGGCCGCGTCGCGCGGTATGTGAATCAGTCACGTTACCAAGCGTTTGCGGTTTTAGTTGGTGAATACAACGCGGTGGACGATCCGGCTTTGGTCAGAGATTTGAAACGCGTGAAGGCGGCTAAACCAGCCGTTTTCGCACCGCCAGCCGATGCCGCGCCGCCGACTGCTGAGGCCGATACGCCGCTGGACGCGGTGCGAAACATTCAAAAGGGCTTGCTGGCAAGGGTCGGTAAATCGAGCCTTGGGCCGATGCGAAATGCGTTTGCAACTACCAATCCGATGCTGCCCCAGGAATACTTCATGACGCCCGAAGTCGATTCCTTCGTTATGGAGCTGAACCAGCCGTGGGCACACAATCTGCTGGACAATCCTGGAAAGTTTACGGTTGTCGTGGCCACTTTTTCGGGCCTTTCGACGATCGCTGATGGGAAAAAAGACAAGGAGTTTACGCCCAACGAAGATCGGATGATCAAGTGTGCGATGTTGGCCGACAAGATGACTCGCGAGCTGCGGGAAGACGGAATCGAGGCGTATCAGTTCCACGATCGCCACGCCAGTATGGTGACGATCGGCGGTTTTGAGCGTTTGGGGGCGAACACGCCAGGTGGCAAGTTTGAGTACGACGCCGAGATTCGGGCGGTGATGGCGACTTATTGTGCGGGCAATAAAGTCGAAGCGACTGCGAAGGGGCCGGGGCTAGCTCCCAAGCACGTGGCGTCGATCCCGTTTGATGTGAAGCCGACGCCGATCGCTGTTCCGCGAAAATCCAAACGAAGCATCTACAGTGGCAAGCTGGGGATGCGGTAACGGCGGGTGGTTACGGCATTCCGAGAGTACCTAGTACTTTGCGCCATCGAACCGATCGGCGATTATGTGCGAATCAAAAGCAATTCTTTGACAATCGGCGGCGACGGATGAATATGCGTCGGTCGATCTTGTCGATTCGCACTTGTAGGGTTTTCTGATATGTCATCTGTGGAACAAGCCGCTGCCACCAGCGTCTCGCCGTCTTTAAAAGTGTCGGCAATGTCGGCTGAGGGTGAGTCGGAGATGTTGATCGACCCACGGCCAATCCGATACAGCGGTTTTTTCGCGCTCTTTCTCGGCTTGTTGAGCGTTTTTGCTTTGTTCGGCCAGCCGATGCTGATGTTTGCCGTCTTTGCCGTTGTGATCGCCCTGTTTGCATTGCGACCCTATTCCGGGGCCCGGCCGGTCGGCTATTTGGCGGCTATCGCAGGGCTGACTTGCGCGATTCTATTCGCGGTTTGGGGCGTTACCGAACGAAGTTTTCGATCTCAGTTCATGAGCGAACGAGCTGCTGTGTTCGCTGGCGATTGGTTGCAGTTGATCGTTGATGGCGATTACGAACTGGCTTGCGAATTGCAACAATCTCCCGCAAGCCGCCAATCGGAGTCGATGCCGCTGAACCAGTATTATCGTGAAAGTGAAGCGGGAAAGCAGGTCATGAAAAGCTTTCGCGAAAACCCGACGGTGATCGAAATGATCAATGCCGGCACGTCGGTGCAGTGGCAATTGAATCGACCGCCGACCTATTCAACCCAAAATGGCCGGCATCTGACCACGACAGTTTGGAAAGACGATTCAGGCAAGGTGAAGTCGCTGGTCAAAATCGGGATGGAGTATTTGCCGCCCAAAAAAGACGAAGTCGCTCAGTGGGCGGTCCAAGAGATTACGACCTGGGTGGATCGCTGAGTCGACAGCGCTGTAGCGGAGGTTGCGAGTAGTCGGGTTCCGGTTCGCTTGGCAACGCGATATCGTTTTAGGCCCCGCAAGGGTTTTGAATTACCGAGTTTTCGAACCAGGAGCCTCTCTAGCCATGGCCTTCTCACTTCCAGCACTTCCGTACGCCTACGACGCCCTCGAGCCGAGCATCGACGCTCGCACGATGGAAATCCACCATACGAAGCATCATCAAGCGTACATCAATAACGTTAACAATGCGATCAAGGATACGCCGCTGGAAAGCTTGGCGGTCGAAAAGTTGATCGCTGACTTGGCGTCGGTACCCGATGACAAGCGAAATGTGGTTCGCAACAACGGCGGCGGACACGCTAACCATGCGTTGTTTTGGACCATCATGGGCCCCGGAAAAGGCGGCTCGCCAAGCGGCGACCTCGCTGCGGCGATCGATAAGTCGTTCGGCTCGCTCGATGCGATGAAGACCAAGTTTGGCGAAGCGGCGACGACACGCTTCGGCAGTGGTTGGGCGTGGTTGTATGTCGATGGCGGCGAACTGAAGATCGGCAGCACCGCAAACCAGGATTCGCCGCTGATGGGCGCCGCGATCGCTGGGATCAGTGGCACGCCAGTCCTCGGCTTGGACGTCTGGGAGCACGCTTACTATCTGAACTACCAAAATCGTCGCCCGGATTATATCGGTGCGTTTTGGTCGGTAGTCAATTGGGACGCAGTGGCTGATCGCTTCGCAGCGGCCAAGTAGTTTTTGCCGAATCTGCGGCAGGACGCAAATTGGTATCTTCACTTTTTACGCTGGCTCCTCTCTTTCCCAGAGGGGAGCCGGAAGCTTTTGGAGATGCTAATCTGTTAGGCGGCAGTTTGACTGTTGAATCCCAAACCGCCTGAGGGCGGGAATACAAGCTTTGTTCTGATACGATGATTTCAACCAACCGATTGCTCGCTTGCCTGGTTGGCCTTGTTATCCTCGCTGCCGCTGGGCGATTTTATTCGCTGGCGCAGTACTACCGGTTGGTCGACCTTCACGTCACCGACGCAAGCCGGCCGAGCGATCTGCGGCGACTTCTGTTTCTCGACCCAGATCATCGCGTCACCCACTTTGTCACGGTCCCCGACCTGACGCGACCGTCGGATGAAATCCGTCCGCCATCGTGCAAGCTGGCTTGGATCACGATCCGGGACAAACCAGACGACCAAGCCGGTGCGTCTGTCCGCGCCACAGCGATTTTGAGTCACGATGCTGACGAATCGTTCGCGGTCGACATCACCCGCTTGCTGCCTGAGTCAAATGCCGACGCGATCGCGATGTTGACGCCGCAGTGGTTGCAAGAATTGCCGTTTCCGACCGTTGTATCCTTGCCGTCGCATTCGCTGGGGCAAACGGAAATCACTGTCGGCGTTTGGGATCAGGCAGTACCGGTTTATGTCACTGCCGGACCTGACGGAGCCCCAGGAATCGCTGGTACAGACGACGATGGCAGCGGCGTTGTCGACGATCTGGGCGAGCTTGGGGCAACCGGTTCGGACGATTTCGTTGTCGCACCGGGCCAGCCGGGTTACGAAGCGGCGGCAGGTGGGCAAGCGTTGTCGCGATTGATCAGCCGCGGTGCGATCGTGGCCGCAAGGCTCGATCAGCCGCTGGTAGTGACTGGCGAGACCGAAGTCTGGCTCGATTTCAATCGCAGCGATTCCGCGCGCCACCGCCAGATCATGTTGCGATTGCGTTGATCGAGCTACAATGGTGGCTCGCTTGTCAACCAACCAGCAATCCTTTCCCACCGTGGCCTCACGTGGCTGCCTCACTTGGCCGCCTCAATCTCCAACCCCTTTTCCGATGGCGATTTGCCCCATGAAACCGATCCACACGCTCCTTTCGTTGTTCGTCCTAGCCACCGTCACGTCCGCCGCGACCGTCTCGCAGGCCCAGGACGATAAGTGGCAACAGCAAAAGGCCGAACGTTTTAAACCGTTTACCGCTGCACAGACCGATCCGATCGACGCTGCAGTGCCGAAACAGGCGACTGCGAAACCGCAACGGGAACGTCGCGTGTTGGTCTTTTATCGATGCGAAGGGTTTATCCACGGATCGATTCCGTATGCCAATTATGCGTTACAAAAGATGGGCGAAACGACCGGCGCGTTTAAAGTCGACCTGGCCGATACTTATGATGTTTTCAATCGCGAAAACTTAGAAAAGTATGACTGCATCATCTTGAACAACACGACCGGGATGGTCTTTCCCGAAGCGTCACAGCAGATTGCTTTTTTAGATTTTATCAACGGTGGCAAAGGGTTGATGGGAATTCACGCCGCGAGCGACAATTTCGGTCGGCATCCGGAATGTCGCGCGATCGTCGGTGGCGAGTTCGGCGGGCACCCGTGGAATGCGGGCGGCAATTGGGCGTTCAAGTTGGATGATCCGGATCATGTTTTGAACGCGGCGTTCGAAGGGAAAGGTTTTTGGCACACGGACGAAATCTATCAATACAAGAATGAGACGTATGTCGGTCCTAAGGTGTTGAGGTTGTTGGTCAGTTTGGACATGGGGCAAGAGGAAGTGTCAAAGCTGATCAAGGACGGGCCGCGTGAAGTGCCGGTGTCGTGGTTGCGCAAAGCGGGCGATGGTCGCGTTTTCTATACCAACTTTGGGCACCGCGAAGACACGTTCCAAAAGACGCCTATCCTGCGCCACATGTTGGACGGAATCCAATACGCGATCGGTGATTTGGAAGCTGACGCGACGCCAACGGCCGACGTTCCCAAGGTGCAGCCAGCATTGTCGCCGGCGAAGTCGTGATTTTTTTTCGCGTTTGACCTAACGTGTCACTGGGACTGCGATAACTCTTCTAGCCAAACGATGGCCGCCAGAAAATTGGCGACAGAAAAGCAACATCAAAACCTAGAAGAGCGATCCACCATGGCCAAGTATTACGTTCAATCCGGCACTCTCCGATGCGTCGTTTCAGCCGAAAACCCACGTCGTGCGGCGCTTTGGGCTGTTCATCGTGCGATGCAGCAAATCATGCCGATCGACGAAACGTCGCCATCGGAGCCTGAGGACAAGACGCTGCGGGCCAAGGAAGAGGGGGTGATGGTGTTGTCGGGCACAATTTCGACTAGCGAACGTGGTTACGGCAGCAGCGACGCCGAAACCATGCCGACCTTCCAAGTGGTTACCGAATGGAATCAATTGGTCAACGCGCTGGATCGCCTCGAAACGATGCTAGGCGGGGAGTGACGTTTGGTGTCCCGCCTTTGGGCGGATTCCGGGTACCGCTCATCCGCCGTCGGCGGCTACGGCGGCGACTGTTGGTCTGCGGCGCTTGTGTCCGGTTTGGCGACGGTATCCGAAAAGAGATACTCCAGCCTCAAGCTACCGATTGAAACCAACACTTGTTGCTGGGTAGGCTGGACTGCAAGAATGGTTTCGATGTCGTTGCTAAAGCTTTCGACAGGTTGATCGAGTGTCTGGACCGGTTTGCCACTGCGGAAATCGATCGCTTTGACATCGATCGTCTTCGTGCGGCTGCCGGTGGTTAGGTATCGCGATTTACCTCGCGACAAAACCAATAGCGGCGACACCGATGACTGTGTAATCGTGCAGCCAAAGGGCCCGTCGTCGAGCAAGTGTTGCCAAACGATTTTGCCATCGGACAACGCGATATTGATCGCCGAATCGATGCGAACATGATCTTGGCCGCTGTTGGTTTGCACCGCTACGCCCGAGCGGTCTTCACTGGGTGCTGACGTATTGGGCAACAGCACCAACGAATCGTGGTGTGTGATTACCTGCAGACCCTTCAAACTTTCAATCGGATCGATCTTCAACTTGCTGATTTCGCGTGCATTCTGGATATCCCAAACCAACACATCACCAGTCGCCGACAGCGTGACAACATGCGCCCCATTGTTCACTCGACCGAAAACCCGATTTGTCGCTGACAGATCGGTATATTGATGACGCAACAGATCTTTTCCGCCGATCGGATCAAACAGCACCAGGTCGCGGGTGGTGTCGTTGATGTCGCGGTACATTAAAACCGCTTCATCGGTCGATGCCCAAATCTGATAATCCTCCAGCGGCGTTTCGGAGATTCGTTTTCCGTCGCGACAGTCGAACTGGACAATCGATTTGGAATTCGTCGATACGACCGCAACACGGTTTCCATCGGACACGATCACGCCACCACGCGGCGTTTCAAGATTCCGCCAACGGGGTTCGGCCGTCATCGCGTCGTAAGCGATCAACTCGTTACCCTGCAGCACATAAAACGTGTCACCGACGATTGGTCCGAGCACTAATTCTGTCGATCCGGCCTCGCCACCGGGTCCGCTGATCACATAGCGGTAAATCTGATCGCCAAACTTTGTCGACTCGCTACGCGGCTTGATTCCTCCACCGCTGCTGTCGGTTCGCCAAGGGCGTCGCCAAATGACTGAATCGATCTGGCCGCGCATCACTTGAAACAAGTCGACACCGATCAGTTCGCCGGGCAGCATCGCGATCATCAATCCGCCGCTAAAGACGGCTTGGCGAGTCATATCGTCGCGACGATTCATGCCGTCCAGCGGAATCGGATAGACCGCTCCCAACGGATCTCGTATCGCAAAGGGGCTGCTCTGGTCGCTGATCACCTGCCAACCTTTGAACGTTTCGCCGACGACTCGCCGCGTTTTCCCAACAACCGGTTTGATCACGCTTCCTCGGACACGAATCATCTCTTGCGGCAACCGAACGGTCACCTCTTTACCCCACTGTGCCATCTGATTGGCGGAGGACAGTTTTGCAATTTCGTCAGGCGATAAAACCATCGACTCGACCAACCGCCCGGTGTCTTTATCCGGATCGATGGTCGCTAGCATCGCAGCCGCATCAGGCAACAAGCCTCCACGCGCGTAAATCTCCGCCAAAGCTTCCCGTTGCCATGCTTCCAATCGGTCGACTGTTTCCGGCGTCGCGTGCGTTGCCCCCAGAATCAGCCGTTCCATCGCCAAGAACGCCCCGTCATCTCGATAGCGATCCATCAACTTTGCCGTCAAAGGGCGACCGCCAGCTTGACTGCCAAAGTGGACCAACAACCGCTTAACCATCGGCGTCGCGGCACCGACAAACTCGCTGAGATATTCGCCGATCATGCGGTTGATCTCAGTGGCTTGTTCTTCTGTGGCGATTGCGGCTGCTTCGTGGACACGCGCTGCCAACCAGCCATCCAGCGAGATCTGGCGGGTTGAATCGTCGTTCGAACTGCGGCCGACCGAAGCCAACGACGGTTCGCGTGAAACCAGTTGCGACAAGTTGATCAGTCGCTTGATGGCGTCGATCGATTCACCGCGTTCGATCGACGCGCGGACTTGCAACTTGATCAATTCGACTTGATCCGCAGGCCAATAGATCAAACTTTCAAGCTCCGGTAGAAGATCGCGATTTCCGGCGAAATCTTGTCTCAACCCGGTCAACATTGCTCGCACCGAAAGGTTTTCAGCGTGCGCATCCTCGGGGTCCATTTGGCGAGCTCGATCGAGCCATTTTAACGATTCAGCCAGATCGCCTTCCTGCAACAACAATTCGGCCTTGCGAACCACAGCTTGGAAATCATTGGGGTTGGATTCCAGTGCGGCCGCGACGAGCGGTTGTAACGTCATTTGGCCGTGAGCGACCGACA
Organism: Planctomycetaceae bacterium; assembly: GCA_003506095.1. Classification (GTDB taxonomy): domain Bacteria; phylum Planctomycetota; class Planctomycetia; order Pirellulales; family Pirellulaceae; genus UBA6163. The sequence goes on from DNWZ01000836.1 coordinate 15,595, forward strand.
GCGTTGTTGCGGATTGCGAGATGATTTGGCCGCTGACGGCGACCAAGTTGCCCGCCGGAAACTGAGTCACGCGATAGCCGAGCGGTTTTCCATCGGCGAGCGAAACGGCGACGATCCGGTTGGCGGTCGTAGGGACAAAGTAGGCAGCCGATTTTGATTCTTCGCCCGATTTAGCGAACTCACCAAACGTGCCGATCCCGGAGATCTGCTCGCCGGCATCCAGCCAACCTGCTGGCGTTTCCCATCTCCGTTCGCCCGTCGCAGTCTCCGAAGCGCGGACGTGGTCATTGCCCACCAGGATCAATTGATTGTCGCGAATGCCGGCAAGGTAACGCGACCCGAATTGAGTGCGTGCGATTTCCTTCCAGCGTTTTTCGCCGGTCATCAGGTCGATTGCAAACAACCGATCGCTTTCAATCGGTGTGACATAAACCGTATCGCCGACGATGCGCGGCGTTCCGTCCCACCAACGCTGCAACAATTGGTCAGGCGAAAATCCGCTGCTGCGGCCGATCATGTTTTGATTGAGCGCTTCGTTGCGGTCGATCAACAACGCCCAGGCGAGCGATTGGTCAGCCAAATCGACTGCGACAATCGCACCCGCACCGGTCGAACAAACCAGCATCCCTTCGTGGTACGACGGGGTCGCGCCGGCGATGCGACGAATCGGGTCGTTGTTGACCCGGCCCGATTCAACCGCCAGCAGTTGTTGCCGCCAACGTTGCAGGCCAGTCGCAGCGTCCAAGCAGATCAACAGAATGTCGCCAGAAGCTTCAGCCATTACGTACAAAGCGTCGCCCAGCGGCAAAGGAGGACCGAGAAAGAAAACTTCGCTCCAACCGTCTTCGCTGGCCGGTTGCCCGCCGATCCGCCATAACAATTTGCCTTCGGTGGCCAAATCGAGTGCGACCAGCGAATTAGAACCCGAAGCGGTCGGCCGCGTGCCCTGAAATCCCATCAAGGCGTTGAACTGCATCACTTCGACTTCCGCCAAATCGGCTAGCAGAAATACGCGTTTGCCATCGCTGGTAATGCGTCCATACGGCAAATCGTTCCAAACTCGCTGCTTCAACAACGTTTGACCGTTTTCGACCTCCATCAACATCGATTCTTGGTCAGTCGATTTCGCTTCGACAACGTTATCGAACCATGGGTATTGCCAGACCAATTTGCCGGTTCGAAAATCGAGACCATAAAGCCGTTCGGTCGAACGCATCAGTACTTGGTCGCCAACCTTCAGCGGCATCCACGACGGCGGCGCAACCGCGCCGGTGGTGGACATCGTTTCAAACGTTTCGTCCAGCATCCGCTGTTGGGCAGGCGTCGCCGCGGTGCGAGATTCCCATCGCGGGATCGACAGCGGCATTTGTCCGCCGGAACTTTCCGAACGGCTCGGGTCGCCGCCCAACATTCGCGATTCATCATCGTCGCTCGATCGCCGCTTTGTCGCTTTGGCAAAACGCTCTGCCAACCACTTATCAAACGCAGGCGTCGGACGCTTTTTGCCGGTCGCCTCGTCGGGTTCCAGTCCCGGCGGAGTCACTTTTTCGCCAGCCAGCTCGATCGTGCTCGCGGCTGGCGCGTTG
>DNWZ01000741.1 GCA_003506095.1 Planctomycetaceae bacterium
GTCGCCCGTGGTGCCGCTCCGATCAAAATCCGCCTGGTCAAAGGGGCGAACTTGGCAATGGAGTCGGTCGAGGCAGAGCTGCACGGATGGAACAGTGCACCCTACCCGACCAAGGCCGATACCGATGCAAACTTTCGCCGCATGTTAGAGTTCGGTTGCCAGCGAGAAAATTCGCACGCGGTCCGATTGGGTGTCGCCAGCCACAACCTATTCGATGTGGCCTTGGCCCTCACGCTGCGAGACGATGCTAAAAGCCTAGCCGAAAAGGGGGCTGACGTCAGCGAGTTTGTCGAAATCGAAATGTTAGAAGGGATGGCGAATCATCAAGCCCGAGCGGTGCGTGATGCGGCGGGCGGATTGCTGTTATATGCGCCCGCAGTCCAGCAAGAAGATTTCCTCAGCGCGATGGCTTACCTCGTCCGGCGGCTCGACGAAAACACAGCGCCCGAAAACTTCTTGCGAGAAATGTTTGCGATGCGCCCCGGCAGCGATCAGTGGGTTCATCAACAACAGCGATTCGAAAACGGATGGAAGCATCGCTTGACCGTTTCGTCTGAGTCACGTCGATCAACTCCGGCGGATCAACCGTCAATCGAAACCCGCTTCGTCAACAGCGCCGATTCGGACTGGACGCTTCGGTCTGTTCGCATGGCACTCGACGACGCGATCGCGAAATGGCAACCGACCCCTTTGCCCACCGTGCCCGACTTGGACCCGATGCTTTCCACAGCAACAACGGCACAAGCGGCTTGGGAGTCGCTCGGAGTTACAAACCGCGCCGCGATCATGAATCGAGTCGCAGATATCATGACCGATCAACGTTCTACCGCAATCGCATGCCTAAGAACCGACGCCATGAAGGCGATCGCGGATGCCGATGGGGAAGTATCCGAAGCGATCGATTTTGCCCGTTACTATGCCCGCACCGCCGACGTTCCAGTCGGCACGCTCGCCAGCGCCTTGGGCGTCGTCGCGGTCGTCACGCCTTGGAACTTTCCTTATGCCATTCCCGCCGGCGGAGTGATCGCGTCGCTGATGGCCGGCAACAGCGTCATATTCAAACCGGCACCGGCAACCGTTCAAACCGCATGGCTGTTAGTCCAACAATTATGGGACGCGGGCGTACCGCGCGATGTGTTGCACTTTTATCCTTGCGACAACAGCCAAGGTGAAGCATTGCTGACCGATCCGCGGATCGCTTGTGCGGTTCTGACGGGCAGTTATGCGACGGCGCGGAAGTTTCAATCATGGCGTCCGTCGCTGCCGTTGATGGCCGAGACCAGCGGCAAGAATGCACTGATCATTACGGCACAAGCCGATCGTGAATTGGCGATCAAAGATTTGGTCCGTTCGGCCTTTGGACATGCAGGGCAAAAGTGCAGCGCAGCGAGTCTTGCTATCGTCGAAGCGGAAGTCTACGACGACCCGATCTTTCGTCGTCAATTGCGTGACGCAGCGGCAAGTTTGCATGCCGGCCCGGCCACCGATCGTCGCAGCGTCGTCACACCGCTGGTGATCGAACCGAAAGACGATCTGTTGCGTGCGCTGACGATTTTGGAACCGGGCGAGCAATGGTTATTAGAGCCTGAACAAAGTCTTTCATCGGACAATCGCCACTGGACGCCGGGAATTCGGATGGATGTGCAACCCGGTTCGTGGTTCCATCAAACCGAATGCTTTGGCCCGGTGCTGGGGCTGATGCGAGCGACATCGCTGGCCGAAGCCGTGCGATGGCAGAATGAGGTCGAATACGGATTGACCGCTGGCATCCATTCGCTCGATCCGGCCGAAGTCGATTGGTGGCAGCAACATGTTCAAGCGGGCAACTTATATATCAACCGCCCGATCACAGGAGCCATCGTCCAGCGGCAACCGTTTGGCGGTTGGAAAAAATCATGCATCGGCCCGGGCGCGAAAGCCGGTGGCCCGAACTATGTGAAAAGTTTCTACCGGCTTCGTGATGCGGCATCTCAAGAAGTCGATTACCGACAAGCTTGGCTCCAGCACTTTTCGCGGGAACATGATCCGTCGGGATTGCGATGCGAAGCCAACAAGTTTCGTTACCGTCCTTGTCGCGGAGTGATCTTAAGGATCGACGAAGCTGATACCCAATCGATCGAGCGAGCGAAGTTGGCGGCGGAAGTGACAAACACAAACTTAGTGATCAGTTTCGTTGGTCAAGAAACCGAAACCGACTTAATTGCAAGATTGCCGTTGCTGGTTCGTGACGCCGAATACTTGCGCACGGTCGCGGTCCCCGCCGATACGCTGCTCCGTTCCGCTTATGCATTGGGAATCAACTGGATCCGATCACCTTTACTAGCGACTGGTCGGCTGGAGCTTTGTCACTGGACGCGAGAGCAAACCGTATCCGAAACGCGACACCGTTACGGCCAGTTACCCGACCCCGCCTACCAGCGACGAGGGAAATGAAGTGGCCTAGGCTACCAGCCTGTGAACCGTGGTATAGGCTTCCAGAAAGCAGGAAATCCAGTGCCCAGGTGCAGGTAGAGCGAGGCCGAGATTTGTGTCGTCTTTGCTTTGGCCAGATCCGCCGCCGTTTTGTAACTGGCCTTCGCTTTTCGTGAGGCAGCAACAAATGCAGCGAGATTTCGGCTCGTTTTTGGCACGGCCAACTGACTTCCATCAACGCAGCGATAGGCGTGCGAAGATCATCCGTGTCTTGATGTGGCATAGCGGCAATCCGCAGTGGTACAATCTTTATAATCCATCCATTGTGAGAGCCGATTCGAAAAGGGAACTGATTCTCTCTGGCGAGGGAGGATGGTCAACGAATTAGCACTCCGTTTTCAACTCTCACATGGCTCGAGCCAGGCTCTCACCTATCAGCGGCGTTCAAGGTGTTATGATGATTGTCAACTATTTCGGCCGTATCGGCGTGACCCTCTTGGTGTTGATTGTCGGCAGTTTATCAAATCGATGTTTTGCCAATCCGCTGCTGCAATTGCCACAACCAGGTAATCCTGTTCTGGGGACGTTGACGACGGAGCAAGCCGATCCGCTTGGGTTGGTTTTGACCGCCGGGCCGCAGTTGACCGTCGCGATGCAGTCGCTGCGTGGCAGCCAAGCACAATTTTGGACATTGGCCCCTGTTGGCTCCGGTGCGTTCCGCGTTCAGTTATTCGCCGCAGGAAGTCTGTGGTCATTGTCGGTCGATCCGAACACCGGCCAGGTTGGGTTCGAGCGATCAGCACAGACTTTTGAGCAGTTGTGGCGCATCACACAGGAGCGTGCCAGGCCTGGAACTTTGCGACTGGAAAGCCATGCATACCCAGGTAACTATCTCGCCGGCGATGCAAACTCCGCGGTTGGTCTGCAATCGTGGAGTCGTTCACCCAGTCAGCTCTGGTACTTCGATACCGCCCCGCCTCCTCCTGCGATTTCGATACCGCTGCAAAAAATGGTACAGCAATCGATCAGTCCCAATCCGCCGTTGAAACCCGTGATGACTCGATTGTCGAATTCAAACCGGAATGAGCTTTTGGTTCGCATCGCAGATCTTCGCAACGGCACGTCGAGCGACATTTCAATCCCGGCCGGTGGCGTGCAGGTTTTCGAATTCCAACGTGACGCCGGAGCAACGTTAACGGAACGCTATGATGTGATCGGGCCAACGGGCGTAATCTTATCTCAAGAGTTTACGACCCAGGTGCCGCCGATGATCCTGTACGACTTATCGGTTTACGAAAAGTTCTTGCAATCGATCGCCATCGATCGGACTGGCAAGAGCCCGAACCCGATCGAGGATATTAATTTCCAACCCAAGAGCGTTGGCTATTTCGTCATTCCACCCGGAGGTCAGTTTCGTGGTGAACCGATCGATGTCTATCGATGGGCGGTTCAAGCGAACAACCCTGGAGGTGTTCGCCGAATCGACCCCAATACGTTCAATCAACCGGTGGAGCGAGTCGATCCGCTTGAAGATGTGCTCAGGGGGATTCGTGGCAATTGATTGGCGTTGAAGTATACGTCGGTATGTAACCAGAAGCTCGCACGATCCTTAACCTTGCCCGGTTGCTGTTGGTTCGATAGATCTAATCTAGAAGACTCAAGGAGGCCAGCAGATAGCGCTCGTTTTCTCTAGGGGCCTGGATGTTGGCGAAAGTAGAGTGCCGGATAGATCTGGCGTAGGTTGATCGAGATCAAGATGGCTTGCAGTGCAGCGGGATCATCAGCACGTGCATTGGACAGACACGTGCTTCGACAGAGCGCCGATTATGCCCAGGTTCTTAACCACTTTTCTAGCATCAGAAGATTCCAGAGTCTGTAGCAGTGGTTGTGGTGCATTGATTCGTGTTCGGTGACGAGGGTTTTTAACGCCTCGGGTTGAAAGAATTCGTGGATGCGTGCGTCGGGCGATAACAGCAGGTCGTGTAACATCGGGTTGAGCTGGCCACGAAACCAGCCAGCGATTGGGACACCGAAGCCCATCTTTCGTCGTGTCCAGACGGTGGATGGAATCAGTTTTTGAAATGCGTCTTTTAGGATCAATTTGCCACGGCCGCCGCGAAACTTCATATTCGATGGCAGTGATGCGGCGAGTTCGACGAGTCGATAATCGAGCATTGGGGCGCGGACTTCTAATCCGTGTGCCATCGATGCGATATCGACTTTGGTCATCAGGTCGCAGGGTAAATAGGTTTCAAGGTCGGCCAGCGAGGCTTTGGTGACGACGTCGCGATCGCCTGATCGGTCCCAGGCGCGTTGTAAGAAATCGAAGGGGTCGTCGCCGGGGAGGCGTTTAACAAAGTCGTCGTTATAAAGTCCGGCTCGCAGCGATTCAGGGAAGATTTGAATCCAGCTTAGGTAGCGACGAGCGGGTGATTGGCCGAAGGATTCAAGAAATCGTTTGCCGCGACGGATGACCGATCGTTGCTTGGATGAATCGGGCAGACGCTGGATCAGCGATATGCCGGGCATGTGGTGCAGCGGAAACGCTTTCTGAATCATCCGGCTGAGCCAGAGGGCGCGGTAGCGTTCGTAGCCGGCAAAGAGCTCGTCGCCGCCGTCACCCGAAAGGGCGACGGTGACTTTCTGGCGGGTCAATTCGGACAGATACCAGGTCGGTACTGCGGACGAGTCGCCGAACGGTTCGTCATAATGCCAGGCGAGTTTGTCGATGATCGAAACGCCATCGGGTGTGACTTCGAATCGCGTGTGGTCGGTACCGACGAACCGGGCGACTTCGGCGGCGTAGGCGGTTTCGTCAAAGTCTTTGTCGGGAAACCCGATGCTGAAGGTTTGTATCGGGCGGTCGCTGTTGCGTTGTGCAAGGGCAACGATCAAGGATGAATCGATACCGCCGGAAAGGAAGGCACCTAAGGGGACGTCGCTTTGCAGGCGAATGCGTACGGAGTCTTCTAATAAGTATTGAACCTTCTGGACCGCTTCGTCATGCGATAGGGTTGCTTCGTATTGTGGGTCAAAGTTCCAATACCGCTGGACGCTTAGGTTCCCATCTGAAAAGGTTGCGAAGTGGCCCGGTGATAGTTTATTGACACCTTTGAAGATGGTGCCAGGATGTGGGATATATTGGTAGGTTAAGAATTCGTCGATCGCCGCCGGATCGACCTGGGGTTTAAAGCCGGGGACTTGTGAGAAACATTTCAGTTCGCTGGCGAACATCAAGCGATCGTTTTGATGGGTGTAGAACAGCGGTTTTTTGCCGATGCGGTCGCGGGCCAGGACGAGTCGGCTGCGGCGTTGGTCCCAGATCGCGATGGCGAACATGCCATTGAGTTGGCTGAAGCAATCGGTGCCGAGGTCTTCGTACAGATGCAGGATCGTTTCGCTGTCGC
>DNWZ01000503.1 GCA_003506095.1 Planctomycetaceae bacterium
CGCTGCGATGGGTTACAATAGCGATAATCAACGCAACGATCGGTCCGCCAGGCAACATCGTTTTTGTTAAAATATCCATTAACTTCCCGCCTGTTTGCTTCTACCGCCACACCTAAACTCCGCTTCCACCATCCGCCTCATCCGCGAGCCTGCTATGAATACCCACCGCCAGGAACCCTGTCGACTTGTACACAATCGCCCTGGAAATCCATTGTCTCGGCGTCAGTTTATATGCCAGGCTGCTGTTGCGACCACAGCCCTAGCGATGACCAATCCTTTTGTATTTGCCGCTGATTCAGCGATCGATGCCAAAACAAAGCCAAGGCTTCGCAAAACGCTCAAGATCGGCATGGTCCGTGTCCCAGGTTCGCTCGCCGATAAGTTTGCGGCAGTACGCAAGGCAGGTTTCGAAGGGATCGAACTGGACGCGCCCGGTTTCAATATCGCCGAAGTGAAGGCGGCGATCCAAATCTCGGGCCTAGTCGTCGATGGCACCGTCAACGCCAACCACTGGAACGTTCGTCATAGTGACCCTGATCCGACCGTTCGTGCCGCGGCACTGGAATCGTTGATCGAAGGCCTGCGGGCGACCGCTGCAGTTGGCGGCGACACGCTGCTGCTTGTCCCCGGCCACGGCAAAGATGGTTCACAGGCCGAAGTTTTTGAAAGAACACTTGCGAACATCAGCAAGGCGTTGCCGATCGCAGAAGAAGTCGGCGTCAAGATCGCGATCGAAAACGTTTGGAATCATTTCTTGTACGACCATGAAGGCGGCAAGGACCAAACGGCCGACGAACTGGCTCGCTACATTGACGCGTTCGAGTCGCCAATGGTCGGCGTGCAATTCGATATCGGCAATCATTGGAAGTTCGGCGATCCGGCCGCTTGGATTCGCACGTTGGACAAGCGGATCATGAAGCTGGACACAAAGGGTTTTTCGCGAGAACAAGATAAGTTTACGCGGATTACCGACAGCGACATCGATTGGGCTAGCGTCCGCAAGGCGCTTGAGGACATCGATTTCCGTGGCTGGGTTGCGGCCGAAGTCCAGGGCGGCGACTTCGAGGCGCTCAAGGAAATCAGCCGCGAGCTCGATGAAACGCTGGGTACAGCGTGAGCTGTCATGTCAGTGTGATGCCCGCCGAGGTTGTTCAGTGGCTGCAGCCGCAAACGTGTCAAACCTTGATGGATGGCACGTTCGGGGCCGGTGGCCACTCCGTCGCGTTAGCGCGAGCAATGCCAGAAGGCGGACGCGTGGTCGCTGTCGATCGCGATCCGGCTGCCGTTGAGGTGGCGGCCGACTCTGTCGCCGGACTTCCGATTAACGTTTTTTGCCACAGCTACCACCGGATCGATCGCATTTTAGCCGATGCCGGTGTCGAATCGGTCGATGGCGTGGTGTTGGATTTGGGCTTGTCGAGCGACCAGTTGGCCGATCGCGATCGCGGATTCAGCTTCACCGGTGAAGGCTTTCTTGACCTGCGGTTCGATCCGACATCGGGCCAAAGTGCTGCGGAATTTTTGGCGTCTTCTACTGAAAAGGACATCGCCGACACGATCTATCAGTTTGGCGAAGAACGCTTCAGCCGCCGCATCGCCAAGCAGATCGTCGAGCGGCGGAAGCAGCGGAACAGCGTTCGCACCGTGCCTGACTTGGTTGACATTTGTCGGAGATGCGTGCCCCGGGCGAAAAATCACGACATTCACCCGGCGACTCGCACGTTTCAAGCGTTGCGGATTGCGGTGAACCAGGAATTGGCGATCTTGACCGATGCGCTCAAAAGGCTCCCCGCGTTTATCAAACCGGGCGGACGGATAGCGATTATCAGCTTCCATTCTTTGGAAGATCGTATCGTCAAGCAAGCGTTTCGCGACGACGAGCGGCTGGAAGTGCTGACCCGCAAGCCGCTGCGCCCGACCGATGCGGAGGTCGCCGAAAACCCACGCAGCCGAAGTGCAAAAATGCGGGTGGCCCAGGTCTTGCCAAAGGATGAATTGCGCTGAAGCGGTTCGGCGAAAACGGCCAAAATCAACCCTTGCCAACCGCCGGGCCGCATGGGAAAACGATTTCTCTATCACCGTTTCTGTTTCACCCCGAGGGGAGTCTGATCATGCGTTGGCAAGGGCGTCGCGAGAGCGAGAATGTTGAAGATCGTCGTCGGTCTGCTGCGCCGGTCGCCGTTGGTGGCGGTATTGGCGTGATTCTGATCGCTATCGTCATTGCCCTGCTTGGCGGTGATCCCCAACAATTTCTTCAGCAGGCTAATCAAGGCGGTGGCGTTCAAGTCGGGGTGCCGGCGGACCAGCGGGTCGGTGGCGAGAAAGAACTCAGCCAAGCCGAAGAGTTGCGTGGCCAATTCGCGAAAGTCGTTTTGGCGGACACCGAAGATGTCTGGAATCGTATTTTTGCTCAACAAGGACGAAAGTATCGCGAACCGACATTGGTCCTTTTCAGTGGTAAAGTCGAATCGGCGTGCGGTATGGCCGACTCGGCCACAGGACCGTTTTATTGTCCGGCCGACAGCAAGCTCTATCTGGACACAACGTTTTTTGTGCAGCTCGACGAACAGCTCGGAGCCCCCGGCGACCTAGCGTGTGCTTATGTGATTGCACACGAAGTTGGCCACCATATTCAGAATCTTCTAGGTACGACCGACCAAATGGATAAGGCTCGTCGAACGCTAAGCCAAGTGGAGTACAACGATCTTTCCGTGCGATTGGAGTTGCAAGCCGACTTTTTGGCAGGCGTCTGTTTGCATCACGCTGACCGCATGAAGGACATCATTGAACCGGGCGATATAGAAGATGCCCTGCGAGCCGCCGCGAGCATTGGCGACGATACCTTGCAAAAGCGTAGCGGCAGAGTTGCCAGACCCGAATCATTCACTCACGGTTCAAGTGAACAAAGATTGAAGTGGTTTCGACTTGGTCTTGAGACTGGCGACGTAACGAAAGGCGACACGTTTTCGGCGAGAAACTTATAGTAAGAAACCAAATCGCGCCCGTAGCTCAATTGGATAGAGCGTCGGCCTCCGAAGCCGAAGGTTGTGGGTTCAAATCCCGCCGGGCGTATTGGAAATTTGTTACGCGATGAAAGTCAACGCAGTTAAAGCTGGCGTAATCGCAACTGAAGTCGCAAAGATCGCTGCCGTAGAGTCGCCAAATCAAGTTCCTTTAATTTGTCGTCACTTGTGACCTGCTCTCCTAGCATCTCTTGCAGTGTCTGGATTCTACCAATCAATTTTCCCTCTTCTCTGCCTTCTTTTCTGCCCTCTTCTCTGCCTTGAGTCAGCAACCTATCAGCAATTGAGCCCGGCTCAATTGCTGTTGGGAAAACGTTCTTTATGATTTGACTCACTTGGTGGAAGTTCCTGTTGCGATTCTCGGCAATCACGTGCACGCTAAACTTTGGATGTGCTACCATCAATTGGCCGCAAAAGGCCCTCCACGACCGTCGCCTCTGGGCATCCTCTCTACTTTTAGCTTCCTGAGCTTCAAGAGTGTGGCTGTAGGATGCGACCAATGGCAGCTATCGCTCACGCAGTCGCTGTTGAAGGCCAATAGAACGCTGCCGCAGAGTTGCCGAATCAAGTTCCTTCAGGGCCTCGTCAGTCGTGATCGGTTCGCCTAGCATCTCTTGAAGTGTCTGGATTTTACCAATCAATTTTCCTTCTTCACGTCCTTCTTCACGCCCTTCCTCACGTCCTTCNNCCTTCTTCACGTCCTTCCTCACGTCCCTGAATCAGCAGCCGATCAGCAATTGAGCCCGGCTCAATTTGGGTTGGGAAAACGTTCTTCATGATTTGATTCACTTCGTCGGTGCTCATGTTTCGATTTACGGCAATCACGTAAACGCCAATCGCTTGGATCCAATTTTCCAAATCGCTGTCCATGTCTTGCAAACCGGTTTGTCCACCCGTCAAAAAGGACGCCGCGATTTGACGTAAAATGTCTTCCAGTTTCTTTCGCAAACTCTCACTACGACCATATTTTAACAGTCGCAGAATACTTTGCAAAACCGGTGTCCCCTCAATCTGCTCGTCGTTCAACTGGCTTAAGTCGAGCAGCGGAAGCCGAAACCGAACTTGATACTCGGCAAGCGAAGCAGGGGCGCTTACCAATTCCTCGATGCTGCGAGCCGCATCCCAAATCTGCTGGCCATGATAAACCACCAGCGGGAGGACCGGATACAGCGGCAATCGATCGCGCGCGCACCTTTCCCAGATTCGTAAAATGTACGACAGCAGTTGCAGGATAGTGTATTGGTCCGATTCGCTCTTGTGCTCAAAAAGCACATAAACCATCGCGCGATATGCTCGACCAGACGACTTTTCTCGGTTTGCCTTACCCGCGAGGTCAACCGAATAGAGAATGTCGGAATATTTTTCTCGCAGATCGGGATCGATGAAGCTGTCTTTTTCCAGTCTTAACGTTTCAAGATTGAGTTCCCTCAGCACCTCGAGCGGAAACTGTGTCTCAATCAAACTGCGAGCGTTCGAAAGGTTTTCTAAAGTCAGATGAAATAGATTGTTGTGCGGTGTTGGCAAGCCCTTCATCGGTCACCCTGCGGTCGGCGTGCTGAATCCCCCTCGTGGTGATTATTTCAGCTTGCCGTTCCCGATTCAAGGCATCCGAAGATAAGCTGCGAATCAAAAAAGGATAATCGGCCATGCTCGACCGATCTTCGAAGAACTGCGGCATACTGGTTTCCAGTACGGATTGACCGTAATTGGGATCGATGCGGTTAAAGTCCACCGCAACTTAGGTGCCGAGATCTATTTGGGCAACAACGCCAAAACGTTCGCGCTGGGACGCGCAATGACGTGGGCGGCGATCAACTTGCCAAGCGAACCGACTTTCGTCTTGCCCGCTTCAACAGCGGCGTTAACCGCAGCGACATCACCCTTAATCACGATAGTGATGTAACCGCCGCCTAGCTTTTCTTTCGCCAAGACTTCGACGTTTGCGGCTTTGCACGCCGTATCAATCGCTTCAAAAACGGCAGTAAAACCTTGTGTTTCGATAAAGCCCAGGGCAAAGTTTGGCGTTTCAGCCATGGCGGAATCTCTTGTTTTAGTAGCGACGGATTTGGGTGCTTCGGGCTGGCCGAGCACGACATTTTGTTCAAGTAACGGACTACGCTCTTGCCGGCTCATGATGCCGATTTCCATTGCCGATGGTTCAGGATTCGGAATCACGGCGACAATTGGCGTAACTCCGAACCGTAAAGCGGCGACTTTCCCAGCATCCAATGCGGCAGAAACCGAATCGACTGAACCGCCGATTTTGATCACGGTTCCAAGAAAATCGTTCAATTCGGCTTGTACGACGTGGATATCAGCAGCCTTTTCCATGGCGTCCAAGGCAACCATCGCCGGAGTAAACCCGGGCACTTCGAGGATGCCGATGCTGGTATTCACAAGTCTGGTCCCTTACCAAAAATCCACAGTTGCTGAGCAGTTGACACTACTATAGTTCACCAAAGTGAGATTTGTGAACGGGCGGGTTTTGGAATGTTTGGGTCAATTTCGCGGGACTTCGATCCCATGGATCATCGTCCGCAGTTCGTCGTCAATATCCCGGCCTTCAACCTCCGCTTCGGCAGTCAATTGCACGCGGTGCCGCATCGCGGGAAGCGTGATTTCAGCCACATCGTCGGGAATCGCGAAATCGCGTCCCGAAAACGCTGCCAGTGTTCGAGCAGCTTGCATCAGCGCGATCCCGGCTCGCGGCGAGGCGCCCAAGTGAAACGCTGGCCAAGTACGAGTCGTCCGCACGATCCGATTGATGTACTCCACCAAACTGTCCGCTACCGTCACCTGTCCACATGAACAAATCATCGCCATAACTCGTTCAGGCGTCGTAATCGGCTTTACATCATTGATCAGTCGATCGTTCAAATTAATCTGCATACTGTGCATCCGTAAGATTTCCGCCTCTTGGTCGCTCGACGGATAATCGACACAAAGCTTAAACATGAATCGATCGAGCTGAGCTTCGGGAAGGTTATAAGTCCCTTCGCTTTCCAACGGGTTTTGTGTCGCCAGTACCAAGAATGGCAGCGGAACTTGGTGGCTCGTGCCATCGATGGTGACGCGATACTCCTGCATGATCTCCAACAAAGCGGCATGTGTCTTTGCCGGTGAGCGGTTAATTTCGTCGGCCAAAAGAAGCTGGGTGAATACAGGACCGGGGCGAAACTGGAACTCGGAGTTTTGCATGTTATAGACTGGCGCCCCAGTGATGTCCGATGGCATCAAGTCGGCCGTAAACTGGATTCGTCCGAATTGACAGCCCAAAATGCGACATAATGTTCGAACAAACAGCGTCTTTCCAAGCCCCGGAACCGATTCGATTAAGACATGCCCGCCGCTGAATAAGGCTGTCATCGTCCCCAATACCAGTTCGTCTTGGCCAACGTATATCTTTGCAACTTCTGCCGTGATCGCGTCAAACGTTGAACGGATTTCCGCGACGTCAACGTTTGCGGACTGGACCGATGCGGTGGCATCAAGATTCATTACTGTCTTTTCGTGGTTCGGGGGTTGACTGGTTCAGTGAGGCGTTTGTTTGCGGCAGATTATGGTTGTCCACCGCAGTTGTCTCAAGCTTATCCGCATCAAGCTTTGACGCGATCGTTTTCGCTGAATCAATTTCAGTTGTCTCAGCGGTTGGGCCGTTACCAGTGACCTCGTTATTGACTGACGCGTTCGCTTCCGTCTCGGCAACTGTTTTTGGAGGCGCACTAGCGATGTGCGGCAGCGGCATCACCCATGGGCCACTGGTTTCGCCACGCACCTTGCGAAAGTATTCGCTGATTCTTTGACGTGCATACTGTTCGCCGTTGCCACGATGTAACAGAGCACCGACTGCGTTGATATGGTCAGCGAAATCGCTGTTCGTTCTTTCTTTCAATTTGCGTGGTCGTCCAAAAATCGGCAGGAGGATTAAGCAGACGATAATACCCATCAATGCAAGATGGATGGTAATGATACTGAGTGGCCAAACGGTCAAAAGCTCCATTCCACTGGCCAATTGTGGTTGGCCACTCGAATCGCTGACCGACACCCCTGAATAACCAGATGTTATAAAACCGACCCGCGGTGTCGTCGAATCAGTACGCTTACCCGATTCGACAAGCAGGCGTTTAACTAAGTCACGCCCTTCGTCGGTAACGATTCCGAAGTTTGAGATCAATGACCCACTGGCGACAACAATGACTTCCGATTCACCGATTCCATACCCGCCGCGTCGCCGTCTAAGCAATCGTTCCCATTGTGCATCATCCATCCAAGACTCTTCATCCATCCAATCTTCATCTTCCCAGTTAGCATCAAACTCCGCGTCCATATCCGCATCGCCATCAGCGGATGGAACAGTTGTAACCGACCCTTCCGCTTCGACACTTTCTGGTGTAAAGATTCGCACGGCGAGTGCGTTGCCGCTCAAATCAATCGCCAGCGGTTCCAGGCTCAGTTCTTCATCCGCCAGCTCGTACCCGTCTGACGACCAATCGGTGTTTAGGTTCGAAGCCCCGTAAATCGGCTTACCTTTGGTTGTGGCACCCGATGCTGACAGCACGCTCTGGTGCGGCAGGATTTGCCAACGCGGCCGAGGCAGATGACGCATCTTAGCTTTGAACCACAATCGATCGATCTCTTCGATTGAAGCATGACTGTACCCATACGAGCTGTTCATCGCGTCGGAAATTGCTCGCGCGTGCCGCCGTCGATACTCCAGGCGCTGTTCTGCCGGAGCTTTCTCGCGCGCCAGATCCCAATACCGAACTTCGTTGCCTTCATCAGGCAGGATATAAATCAGCGTACGTGGTCTGTCGCCGAGCCAATCGTGCAGCCACTGGATCGCGGGTACTTCGTATGCTTGGTACGTCGTCGGTATCCAGACGATCGCGTCAAG
>DNWZ01000271.1 GCA_003506095.1 Planctomycetaceae bacterium
TCCGAAAAGGGGTCTGACCCTCTCCGGCGAGGCAAAAAACAATGACATCGACTCGCCTCCAAAGGGTCAGACCCCTTTTCGGATAGGCCCTTAGTCTTATAGGTCTCTGCGGATGCGTTTTCATACTTTAGTAATCCACAACGTCCTGCGGCGGAAATTGCGTTCGGCGTTGACAGCAGCGGCCGTGGCGATTGCGGTTGGGTCGGTTGTCTCGTTAGTCGGAATCGCGAACGGGTTTAAAGATTCGTTTATGGATTTTTATCAAGCTGCAGATGTCGACATGGTGGTGACGCGATCGGGCAGTCAGCGGCGATTGACCAGTACGCTCGACGAATCGATTTCAGACAAAATTGCGGCGATTGACGGTGTTCGTGAAGTCGTACCGGGACTTGCCGACGTCGTCTCGTTCTCCGAAGCCAACCTGTTCGTTGTGCCGGTTTCAGGTCTCATACCCGAAACGCATGTGTTCGAACACTTTCGGCTCACAGATGGGCGATTGCTGCTGAAGTCTGACATGAAGACTGTCATGTTGGGTGTCGACCTCGCCGACACCCTTAATAAGCCAGTTGGTTCGGTTTTGGAAGTCGTTGAGTCTGAGCCGTTCACGGTGGTTGGAATCTTTGAATCATCCAATGTGTTTGAGAACGGATCAATCGTAATGCCGATCGGCGACCTACAAGTGTTGATGGGACGCGAAGGACAGATATCGGGTGTCAGTATCAGCGTTGAAGAACCGGGCAACAAAGAGGCGATGGATCAAATCGCTCAACAGGTGATGGCGATGGAAACCGGACTGAGTGTCCGTACGACTCGCGAACATGTCGAAAGTTTGACGGAGATCCAAATGGCGATTGCGGTTGCCTGGTTAACTTCGACCGTTGCGATTTTGATCGGTACGCTGGGAACGTTGAACACCATGTTCATGTCGATTCAAGAACGGATACGCGAAATCGGAATTCTGCGGGCGCTCGGTTGGGAGCGCCGACGAATCGTTTGGATGATTTTAGGTGAATCGGTCATGATCAGTTGCATCGGAGGAATCATCGGCGCGATTGCGGCCATCTTATTGGTTCGATTGCTGACCCAGGTTCCCGCGGTGAACGGTCTGATCCAAGGTCGCTTGGATTGGATCGTGTTGGCACAGGGGATTGGTGTCGCCTTGTTAGTCGGATTCGTAGGCGGGCTTTTACCAGCGATCAGCGCGTCACGACTTACACCCGCCCAAGCACTTCAAAACTGAAAGCGAGCAGAAGCAATCATGTCAGTAACCGTTGAACCAGCAGTCGTCGAGAAAGTGGCACCACCGGAATGTTTGATCCGCGTGGACGATGTCGTACGCTACTATCCCAATGGAAACGTGACTGCGGTTGATCACGTTTCGCTGACAATCAATCGCGGCGAATACGTTGCGATTATGGGGCCGAGCGGTTGCGGGAAGTCGTCGCTGCTGAACCTGATCGGATCGCTCGATTTGCCGACTTCGGGAAACATCTACTTTGAAAACCAATCGCTAGTCAATCATCCTTCGCTCGATTCGTTTCGCGCCACCAAGATCGGATTTGTGTTCCAGGCGTTTCATCTATTGCCGACGCTGACATCTTTGGAAAATGTACAAGTCCCGATGTTCACGCAAGCGTTGTCGGTTGCCCAGCGGATTGAACGGGCCAAGGAATTGCTGGAGATGGTCGGAATGAGTCACCGGATCGATGCCTTGCCCGATCGGCTGTCAATTGGCGAGAAGCAGCGGGTTGCGATCGCGCGGGCGCTGGCCAATAAACCCGAGGTTTTGCTGGCTGACGAACCGACCGGAAACCTCGATTCGGTCAACGGCCAGGCGGTGTTGGAACTGTTCGATCGGCTGCATCGCGTGAATCAAATGACGCTGGTGATCATTACGCACAGTGCGGAAGTTGCTCAGTGTGCACAGCGTGTGATTCACCTACGCGACGGTCGAATCAGCCACGAAACTGGGCTCAGTCAGGCTGGGACCCTGCACTAGCATCAGTGAACGCCTGTTCGCACCTCATGCAGCGGATTGCCATTTTCCAGATCGCGAGCGAAGGCTTTGCCCATATTTATTCGATCGTCTTTTCTGAGGGAAAACAATTCGGGGGTGCTGGCACGCGATAGGCAGAAATCGATGAGAAATTCCGCTTGCGTTGGCGAGTAGAATATTTCTACAAACAAACGGTGAATGTCGCGCCGGACACGGAAACAGTTGCAAAAGTTTGATTCTGTCCGGTTTATTGCCGTTGTGCTGGGATGCCGTTTCGCGATGTCTGTTTCGACACTATACCGAAAATGCCTTGTCGTCATCTTCCTTGCGTTTTTCGCTGGGGTGCTAGTTGACCGATCGGCTTGGAGCCAAGGGCCGCAGCGAGGCGGTCCGCCAGGTGATCAAGGTCCGACTCAAGAAGAGATCAAGCGCGCGTTAGAAGTTGGCGTGCCAGAAGATCCGGCAGAGGTCGTTGCCGTAATTGGCCAGTCGCGCATCCTAGCCGGCGATTTGGTGCCCCGAGTCGATGCACGTTTAATGGAAATCGTCTCGCGAGCGAAACAACCGCCGTCGGACATGGAAATCCAATACATTCGTTCGGTGATTTTCCGGTCGCTGCTGAATCAATCCATCCAACTTAAAATCTTACGAGAATCATTTCTGCTGTCTCAGGTTGCGACCCAAACGTCAGACAAGCGTCGCGATGCCGAAAGGAAGCTTGAGTCGCGTGCGATTCAGATGTTTCAAGAGTCTGAACTGCCTCGACTGTTTAAACGATATAATGTTTTTACGGTATCAGAAGTCGATCAAAAATTGCGAGAAACCGGCGGTTCTTATGAATCGACGCGTTTAGATTTTATCGATCAAATGCTCGCCCACTTGTACCGCAGCGAAGCGATACCGCGAGATCCCGCGATCGCTCTGGTGGAGATTCGAAATTATTACGATGACAATATCGATCAGTATCGGGTGAAGGCCCAAGCGCGGTGGGAGCAATTGACGGCATCGCTGGAGAAAAGTGGCGGTCGCGAGCAGGCAATTGAATTGATTACCGCAATGGGGCGCGAAGCCTATTTTGGCGGCAGCATGCAGGCGGTTGCTAAGTTGAAATCACACGAACCATTCGCCGGACGCGGTGGTGTGCACGACTGGACTGCTCGCGGCTCACTTGCATCTACCAAGTTGGACGAACAAATTTTTTCGTTGCCGATTGGCGTGATGAGCGAAGTGATCGAAGACGAAGTCGGCATGCACATTGTTCGGGTGCTTGAAAGGAAGCCAGCGGGTGTCAAATCGATCAGCGAATTACAAGAAGATATTCGCGAGAAATTAAAACAAGAAAAAATCGAAGCGGCGATTAAGAAAGTCACTTCGGAAATGACGTTGCGCGTCGCCGTCTGGTCAATCTACCACGAAGATATTCCAGGTGCATTACCATTGGCGGACACTCAATTGGCCCGCAGTCGCCCTGACGCTTCCAAATAAACGATGATCTCGTTTGCTTGCTCAGTCACCGTCCGGTCGTCGCCGCCGATCAGGTGAATCTCTGGTGACGAAGGCGGTTGGTAAGGGTCGCTGATGCCTGTAAAGTTTTTGATTTCACCTGCGCGAGCCTTCTTGTATAAACCTTTCGGATCGCGGCGTTCACAGATTTCTAACGGTGTGTCGACAAACACTTCCACAAAGTCACCTTGGGCACCGGCGGATTCGATTTGTTTGCGTGCCGATTGGCGGTCGTTTCGATAGGGACTGACAAACGCGGTGATAGCGATCATTCCTGAGGAGACAAACAGTTCGCCGACGGCCGCGATACGACGAATGTTTTCTTCCCGATCCTGCTGGCCGAACCCTAAACCGAATCGATCGGCGAATGCCTGGCCGTGCCGCTGGGCGAGCGTTTGCGGCGGGGCACAAAGCCCGTGGCGAACATTATCGCCGTCCAGCAGGACGGTGGCCGCCCCGCGTTGGTACAACAACGATTCCAGTTCATTGGCGATCGTGCTTTTTCCGCACCCGCTCAAGCCGGTCAACCAAATGACCGTGCCCTTTTGGCCCAGTCGCGATTCCCGATCACGGCGCTGGATGGTTGTCGCGTGCCAGACGATGTTGTCAGACAGGTTGTTCGGGTTACTCATGTTGTTGGGTCGCAAGAATCGGTTGCCGTGGGTCAGTGACTACGGATGAACAGTTCGGCTATGATTGAGCGTAGCCTAGTTTTTTAAAGTGCTCCAGGTATCCAACGCAGCTTAAGGTTCGATAGTGACTTACCTCTTGGTCCGCTCGGGACCGGAGTCGGGACGCCAATTTCCACTCGATCCCAGCCGACCGATGCATGTCGGCCGCGGTGACAGTTGCGAGGTCAAGCTGACCGATCCGATCAGCAGTCGGTTTCACGCGGTCATTTATTTCGAGGAAGGAAATTGGCAACTCCGCGATACTGGCAGCCGTAATGGGACTTTGGTCAACGGCCAAAAAACCGATCACGCGATGTTGATCGACCAAAGTGTGATCAGCGTCGGCAGTACCGAGATTCAGCTGGTTGAACCGGCGCCCGACGATGCCGACTCGACCGCAAACTCGCAAACGATCATTCTCGATCGGCCGATGCATTCGCCATTGGATTTTAACGCCAGCTTTGAATCGCTCGAGGCGATGCGCGGCAACGCGTTCGTCGGCCGTTTGCTCGATTTGTACCAATTGAGCGTCAACCTGTTGCAAAGCCAGCGAGTGGATGACGTTTTTCAGTTGGCAATTGAGATGCTGCAGCAGCGGACGGATGCCGATGTCGTCGGTTTTTCGGTCGATGCGGGCGACGGCCGGCTGACACCCCAGCGGTTTGTTCCGCCCGAAGCGACGGCGGCGATGAAAGTTGGTCAAAAACTCGCTCGACGAGTGCTCCGCGACGGCGAAGCGATTTGGTTCAGCGTATCGGAAGACTCCACAGACCTAGCGAGCGATTGGTCGGATGCGATTTGGGTGCCGCTGGCCGCAGGGGAAGATGTGGCGGGGGTTTTGCACCTTTATCATCGCACCGGCCACTTCAAACCCGACGACTTCGAACTCGCCGCTGCTGCCGGGCGTTTGCTTGGCGCGGCGATTCGTCGCGCCGAAGAAAGCGGTAATCTCAAGGCCGCCAATCGTCGTTCGGCCGATCGTCATGCCGACACCGGCGAAATTGTGGGCGACTGCACCGCGATCAAGCGATTGAAAGAAAAAATTGTGCGAATCGGCCGTGCCAATGGTTCCGTCTTGATCCGTGGTGAAAGCGGCGTTGGTAAGGAATTGGTGGCCCATGCAATTCATCAGGCTAGCCCACGGCGCGAACGCCCGATGTTGGCCGTCAACTGCGCGGCGATCTCGCGCGACCTGGTCGAAAGCCAGCTTTTCGGCCACAAAAAAGGGTCTTTCACCGGTGCCGATGCTGACCACACCGGCTGGTTCCAACAGGCCCACACCGGCACATTGTTTCTGGACGAAGTCGGCGAATTGACGCTCGAGGCACAGGCCAAGTTGCTGCGGATTTTGGAAGGGCACCCGTTCTTGCCCGTCGGTGGTACCCAGCAAATCCTGGTCGATGTTCGCGTGATCGCTGCGACGAATCGCGACTTAGCGGAGTTTGTTCGTGAACGCCGCTTTCGCGAAGACCTGTTCTACCGCCTGAGTGTCTTCGAACTGGTTGTTCCGCCACTGCGTGAACGTGAAGATGATCTCGACCGATTGATCGAGCATTTCTTTGATCATTTCCGCATCGAACATCATCGTGGCGAGTTAACGATTTCCGACGCGGCGCGTGAACGGATGCGCCGATACGCTTGGCCTGGCAATGTCCGCCAGCTCCGCAATGTGATTGACAGCGCGGTCGTGATGGCTGACGACCCGGAGATACTGCCATCAGATCTGGGGCTGCACGATGCGGGCACCGGTGAACTCGACACACTGAGGATCGATCAGTGGGAACGCAAACTGATCACACTCGCTCTTGATCGAACCGGCGGCAGTGTTCCCGAAGCGGCGGAATTGTTAGGAGTCAGCCGTGCGACCGCTTATCGAAAAATCACCGAGTATGACATCCAGCGTTGATCTCTCCCCAGACGATTCGCAGCGACCGCTAGCGATTGTGTCAGCACCGGGCAGCCGCGGTGACGTCAATCCGATGGTCGCGATCGGTCGGCAATTACGCAATCGTGGTTTCGACGTCGTGATTTCGTTAGCCGAACCCTACGCCGGTTTAGCCGAGTCGGCTGGATTAACACCGGTCGTGGCGATCGACGAAAAGCGGTTTGGCGAATTGTTAGGGTCGCCCGAAGTCTGGCGACCGTTGTCGGGGCTGCAGATTGTGTTGGGCGGCGCGGCCTCCGAATACCTCGTCCCCCACTTTGAATTGATCCAGCGGCTGAAGCGTCCCGGCCGGACCGTGTTGGTTTCGCATCCGCTGGACTTTGCATCGCGTATTCATCGCGACCTCGATCCCGATACGCCGCTAGTCGACGTTGTGCTGTCGCCGATGATGATCCGCGACCCCAATGTGCCGCCGCGACTGAGTCCTTGGTGGTTCGAGCCGCGGAAACCGCCGTGGTTGATGCGAGCCGGTTATTGGCTAGGCGATCATTTGTTGTTAGATCGTTATGTAGGCAAAAGCATCAACAACCTGCGTCGTTCGTTATCGCTGCCACCGGTTCGGCGTATCATGGACCGATGGTGGTGGTCGCCCGACATGATCCTGTCGCTCTATCCCGATTGGTTCGGAGCGGTCGCTCCGCCTAGCGACGGCCAGTGGCATCCGTGTGGCTTTCCGCTGGACGTCAATACCTTCGCACGGCCGCGCGATGGGAAAGCGTTTGCTGTAGACGCGAGTCAGTCGAAACGGCCGATTTTCTTTACGCCCGGAACCGCGCATCGCCACGCAAAAAAATTCTTTCAAATGGCGATCGATGTCTGCCAGACGCTCGGAATGCCCGCGATTTTAGCGACCAGCCACAGCGACCAATTACCCACCCCACTGCCACCGACGATTCGCGGCGTCGGATACGTGCCGCTCGACCAAGTATTGCCGCATTGTTCGGCGATCGTTCATCATGGCGGCATCGGAACGACGGCGCATGCGATCGCATCGGCCTGTCCTCAAGTCGTTTTGCCGATGGCTTTCGACCAGTTTCATAATGGCCAGCGTGTGCAGCAGTTAGGTCTAGGGCGCACGCTCGCTAAAGCGAGCAAACACTCATTGGCCGCCGCACTTTCAGCGATTTTGAATGAATCGGGGCTGTTGCAGCAGTGCCTCGCGGCTGCAGAAAAAACGCTCTGCCGCGACGGCGCGGAAGTCGCAGCGGAGAAAATCGCAGAATGCTTAGGCCATCGCCCATCCGAGCTAGCGTTTAACAATTCAACGAATCGGTCAGAAGGCTGACCGATTCATCGCAAATTGTTGGTGTATAACCTGCTGGACACCACAAGAATATACAGGTCTATGGGCTGACGTAGTTTCCACCTGCTGGCTGCTTGGGGCCATCGGCCGCCTCTGGCGGGACAACAAAGTCCTGAACGGCATCGCCGCCAGCGATTTCAGCGTACGTCTCATAACGAGGGAAAAGCACGCTTCCCGTAACATCTTCACCAGCGCCGGCTGGCTTATTGTTGGGATCGATTCCTTCGATTGCAACGACCATGGCGCCTGAACTTGCACCTCGACCGCCCGGCAGGCTGGTGTCGTATTTGCCATCGATGATGTCAGCAAAGCCAGCAGCGCCGCTATTACCTTTGGAGGTGTCGGGTGTGAAATAGATCTTTCCCGCAGGGACCGGTTGGCCGTTGAATGATATCGTCCCTGAGATCCGATTACCGTCTTTTCCGCAACCAATGGTAACGAAAAGCATTGCCAGCGCGATGATCCGCGGTATTTGAAAAAGTTTCCCGAATCGACAATTCATGTCGCAAAAACTCCAAAAAAATGATGTATTAGAAGACTGGATACAAGCCAACGTTGCATCCTGAGGGCCTATCCGAAAAGGGGTCTGAAAGTGAAATGGCAAGCGACAGCAATTCATGGCCGTCGCTTGCGATTGTCGCAGAACCAACAAAACGCGAATGATCAGCACTCAGTTCGACAAGGATGCGACCGCGCCCTCACCCATGCTTGACAACATTTGATAGAGCGCCATATCGATCGTTTCGCTAACAAACTGCACGGACGCATCGCCAAGAACGAACTGACAACCACCAGGATGTTGGCTGCCAAAGCTGATGTGATTGAAGTTGGTTGAGCCGTTATAGTTTGTAGAATTGATCGGATTCATCACTGTTTTGCACGCGCTTGTCCCACCATTATTTCCCCGAATCCAGCTTCGATAATCGTTTGAATTACCAGGCAGAAAGACTGACCTTTCACCAATCATCAATGTATTCGACGTTCCATCGATTACATCACGAAAACTAACAACTCGATTCGTACTGATGCTGCCGGCAGTATGCCGGAAATGGCTGAGAATGCCATGAAAAGACCAAGCACCGTTAGTCGCTGCATCGCCAACTCTGAACGTATACGTCTGACCGGCAAAGACGACTGGCCAATTATCGGTCGTTCCAGCCGGCCCCATCACGCCCAGGTAGTGGGTTGATGGATTGCCGTTCACGCCGCCAGTATTAGGATCCGTGTAACGACTCGGCGCGGGGCCAGACGGACAATAGATTGTCGGAACGACCGTGTTCCCAACGACGGCGTTATTGGCGTGATTGTGAGCCACCGAAAAGTCGTATCGCTCATACAACGATTGCTGCTCAAAGAACGGAAGCGTGTGCACAATCCAAGACGTGCCCAAAACAGTTGTGGTTCCGCTTGCCGGACGTGGAAAAACGAGGTGCTCCGCCCCCGGCGGAAAACGTCCGAACACGTCGTGATGGTTGTGCAGTGCCAAGCCAATTTGTTTCAATTGGTTTTGACAACTCATTCGCCGGGCTGCCTCGCGTGCCGCTTGAACGGCAGGCAACAAAAGCCCAACCATCACGCCAATGATCGCAATTACTACCAGCAGTTCGACAAGAGTAAAACCCGTCACTGCTCGGGCACGAGGATTAGAAAACATAATACCAAACTCCAGAAAATTACACTCGCACTCGATTAGAAATCTGAACGCTTGACCAGTGTAAAGGCAGAAAGGAACCGAAAGATGAGAAGAACGTTGTTTTAGGGTTTATCGAATCGCATTACAAGCAAATTTTGCAAATGTACACAAAAATCGTGTGAAATTTTCTCGACGCGCGGACGCTCAACCTTCCCTAACGCCCAACTTGCGAACTGCGCTGGATTAGCCGCCAGCGGTTTGTAGGCGGAATTACTGCGGCAGATTTTTTGGCGACACGAAATATTCGGAAAACCTTCCGTCAGGTTCCGGGTAATCGGTGCTGATTAACTGAGCGCCGCTTTTGATGGCAAGCTCGCGTCTGCGTGGATCGTTCAAGCGTGACTCGGTTGTACCGCTGTCGGCTCGTGTGCGCACTAAAAAACCCTCGCTGACCAACGACACAATTTCATCATAACTACCGACCGGGTCGTTGCGTTTCATCCACGCCGCCGCAGGGTGCGATTTGTCGACGCTGGCGAACAACAGACGTCTTTCGAGTATCTCGCTTTTGGCGAGATATGTCTGGCGTTCTGCGCCTTCGTTGTCGAGCAAGAAGATGATCTTTCCCTTACTTTCGCCGATCGCGGGCCATCCGATCCCTTTTACAGCTTCGCGCAGTGTCGGCTTTGAGGCGCGCACATCGTCCGGAGCCAAAATGCGGTCGCGGCTGAATATTTCTAAGATTGAGCTCTCCAAATTGTCCATTGCCGCAGCGGTCCAAGGCAAGGGAACCGTTGCGGGAGAAAACGATTGCGATTTAAGCTCCAGCAATACAAAAATTGGGCCATCGTCGGGATGTTTTTTCATCCAAGAATCGAACTCAAGCAATGCATCACGCAGCGTGTAGACATGAGTTCGGTAATCGAAGTCAGGGCTATGTAGGATCTTGATACCGCGCTGGTGCAGTTTTTGATCGGGATCGAATAGCGGGACATCAGCCTGTTGGTTTTTAGCCATTTGGTAGCAAAGCGGCGATCGATAAAGCGTTCCATCGGGGTCGCGGAAGAGGTCGAGTTCGAAGTGCCTCATCCCCAGCTTTTCCAATTGCTCTGTCAGCGGACGTTGTGTGCAATCGATTGAGCGTGCTTCATCGCGTGCGACCAAATCGATGACTGCCATGGCAACAGGGTCGGGTGCGATGTGGTAAGAGTTGTGGGTGCCAACCCATTGCATTTGGTTGATTCGGCGTGTCCGATCTGCGGCATCGCTTTTGGCTGCGTTTGCAGCAGTTGTGGATTGCCCTAATGCAACGTCGCAAAAACCGACGAGCAACAGCAGGATGAGCGGAGCGGCGGTGGTGAATCGGGTCATGAAAGATGAGAACGCTAACTGCGTTGGCCTTCGAAGCAATGCGGTTGGAATATCTTGCGTTGATGCCCGCGACGCAGAGCCGACACGACGGCTTCCAAACGCGTATGATATCGAAAGTTGTTGAGGGCGCGACGATCAACGTTGCGGCATGATTGCGTTTCGAAAAAGAAGAGACGAGTTTAGTTCAAAAGATGGGTGATTCGCGACTTCAGCAGTTTTGTCGATCTGCCCACGATGCGTCCGGGGCGGCTATGGGACGATTAATCATCAGTCCCCCTGATCGTGGGTCGGCAAATATGGCGATTGACGATGCGTTGCTCGCAAATGCATCACCCGAACAAGGTCCCACGTTGCGATTTTATCGTTGGTGTGAACCGACCTTATCGCTTGGCTACTTCCAACCAATCGCCTGCCGACATGGACATACGGCCAGTGAAGTATTGCCTTTGGTGCGGCGGGCATCGGGCGGAGGGGCGATCATTCACGATCGTGAACTTACATACAGTTTGATATTACCCTTGGTCAATAAGTCGGACCGCAGCGCGGCTTTGGACATCTATCGCGCCGTTCACGGTGCTTTTATCGATGCTTTGGCCCAATGGGGTATCTCTGCCCAGCGATTTGGCGAAACAGGCCAAGACGCCAAAACTGCAGAACCGTTTCTCTGTTTTCAGCGGCGAAATGGCGAGGATTTGGTGATATCAGGCTACAAAGTGCTCGGCAGTGCCCAGCGCAGGGGGCCAAGCGGGGTATTGCAACATGGCAGCCTCTTGCTGGCCGCATCCGAAGCGGCGCCCGAACTGCCTGGCATCCTGGAATTAACGTCACGAACGATCGATGTTGATAGCTTAATCGGTCAATTATCGGTGAAACTCGCTGCGGTTTGCGGTGTCGGCTGGAGCCTGGGTGACGTCTCTATTGGCGAACTGTCTTCCTCTAAGGCTATTTTAAAGGAAAAGTTTTCTTCGGTGCAGTGGACGGCAAAGCGATAGAAAATTGACCAGATTGGGACTTTAGGTCGCCAAAGTCTTGGGCCGGCAATTAAAATGAGAATTCCGTGGAAACTTTGGGAAGGGATCTCTGTTTACACTGGACGAAGCGGTTACCATTTAGTCAATTAAGCGTACTTTCCTCCGCATGCTCTTCCCATTTAATAGCTTCAATAGGCCGCTTCGCAGCCACCAACCAGACGGAATTTTCATTTTTTATCCCGGCATGCATGATTGTGTTTGCCACCCTGGTGTAGGCGCCCCGGTTAACGATCGACTTGAAAGGGTTTTTTGATGCAAGTGAAGCTGAAGGTCATGACCGGAAGTCATGCTGGGCTAGAACTGGCCGTGAGTGGCGAGAAATTTATCATCGGCAGGGGTGAATCTTGTAATTTGCGTCCAAAAAGTGAATCGGTCAGCCGAAAGCACTGCATTCTTGTCATTCGCGATAACCGTTTGCTGGTTCAGGACTTAGCAAGCCGCAACGGTACGTTCATCAACGACAAGCGATTACCGACGGACAAAGCAAAGGTTTTGCAATCAGGCGACCAGTTGCGAGTCGGTAAGCTAGAGTTCGAAGTTGTGATCGAACATGGTTTGCAGGCGGCGAAAAAGCCTGAGGTTAAAAGTGTTGGCGACGCTGCGGCTAGGACCGTCGAATCGAGTGCCGAAAGCCGCTTCGAGGCAATCGATGTCAACTCCTGGCTTGACGAGGCTGATCAAGTCGACCGAGTTCGCAAATTGTCTGATCCCGACACGCGCCAGTTTCGTATCGATGCTGCACCGGAGCTTGATTCATCCTCCAGCGTTGATAGCGATGAACTGTCCGGTGACGATTCGAAATTGCAGAAGCTGAAGCCGCCTGCCAAAGGCCAACCGGGCAAGTTGCCGACCAATGCGAGTAAATCGATTTCTAACGATTCGCGACAAGCGGCTGATAATGCGCTTAAAAAATTCTTTAGCGGTCGGTAGTTTATCGGTCGGTTGGTTTTTTTTTCTCCGACCCGCAGGTCGGACTTGGGTGCTTCATAGCGTCTGGCTTTTTGGCCTGATGCTCGGACAGGTTGCTTCGGCTGAGCAGTTGGTTCGGCTCAAGTCGGGGTTGACCTTACGGGGTTCCGTCGTGCCGATTCCGACGGTCAATCAGAACGCGTTTGCTTCTGCGTCGACAACCGCTGCAAGCAAATCCTTGCCGATCTGGATGGTCGATGATGGTCTGCGGCGAGTTTATGTTCACAAAAACGCGATGGTGGCTGAGTCCAATCCGATTGAAGATCTCGCCCAAAAGTTAACCTTTTACCAACCCGCCCCCACTGCCGGACGGACGGTCGGCGGCATTGGACCGCTGATGGGTGTATCGCCGTTTAACAATTACGGCCAACGCATTGTCAATATTCGCGGCACCGATGGAAGCCCGATTTCGATCATCCAAGGGATCAAGGAAATCAATGCACGCTACGCGACTATTGAGGCGTTGCGGGGCAACCCGACTTATCAGTGGGAATCGAGGATTGCGACCTCTTCAATTCCCGCGGATCAATTGAAGAATCTTTTCACACGTCGGATCGACCAGCAGGATTACAACAAACGCCTGGAGGTCGTTCGTTTTTATATCGAGGCCGAGCGATTCGGTGAAGCGCGTTCGGAACTCGAAGCGATGCTGCTCGACTTTCCTGAACAGACCCGGTTGGCGACTCAGTTGCGAGTTCTGGTCCAACGCCAAGGGACACAGCTTTTGGCCGAAGCGAAACTGCGTCGAGATGCTGGTCAGTACAAGTTAGCCATCGACATCTTGCAAAACTTTCCGCTCGGTGACGTTGCCCGTGTCACGGCGATCGAAGTGCAGGATGCGATCGATTCGATTCGCGGTAAGGAGGCCGAAGCGAAGCGATTGCTGGATCAGTTGCGACAGCAGATTCGCACTTTAGGCCAAGCCTATCCCCAGCATACCTTGTTGGCGTTTGTCGATGAAATTGAATCATCGATCACGCCCGACACACTGTCGCGGTTAAGCGATTACACACGCTTAGGCGGGGTCGACACGATTGCCGTTGACAATCGAGTCGCGTTGGCGATCGGTGGCTGGTTGCTCGGGCCGGGATCAGGACTGCAAAACCTTTCTGTCGCAACCTCGCTGATCACCGTTCGAGATCTCGTGGCGAAGTACCTTGGCAGCAGCGACCCTGCGGAGCGTACAGCGATTTTAGATCAATTGCGGCAGATCGAAGGTGCCGATGCGACCTACGTTTCCAAAATGCTGCCGTTGATGAAACCGCCGTTAGAGCTGCCCGCTGCAGCAGAGGATCCCATTGCCAAGGGGCTCTATCGGATGACGACCGAGTTTACCGGTCGCCCCAAAGGTGAGTATGCGGTTCAGTTGCCCCCAGATTACGACCCGCTGCGTTCTTACCCCTGTATTGTAGCGTTGGGGCCAGTTGGGGCCTCGGCTGAAGCTCAGATCGATTACTGGTCGGGAAGGCATGATCCGGCGGTCGGAATGAGATTAGGGCAAGGTGACCGCCACGGCTTTGTCGTTGTCGCTCCCGTTTGGACACGCCCTGGCCAGCGTGGTTATGAGTCGACCCCCAGGGAGCATGCCGAAGTGCTGGCGGCGCTGCGCGACGCGATGCGTCGGGTTTCAATCGATGCCGACCGAATCTTCATTGCCGGCTTGGCTGACGGCGGGGCTGCGGCCTGGGACATTGCACTGTCGCACCCAGAGTATTGGGCGGGAATGATCAATATCGGCGGCGAACCTACGAATTACATCCGCTTCTATGCTGAAAACGCCGTTCACGTGCCCATGATGTTTGTCTTCGGTGAAATTGCCGGTTCACCCGTCACGCTGGTGCGAATTGGCGACGCATTTGAACGTTATATGAAGTCCGACTACAACGCGATGGTGGTGACCTATCGCGGGCGTGGACCCGAACATTATTACGAAGAAATTCATCACTTATTCGCCTGGATGAACCTGCCAACGTCGCGACGCAAAGCGATACCAAAATCAATTGAAACGGTCACGATGCGTCGTGGTGATCAATTTTTTTGGTGGTTGGAATTGACCGAACTTTCAGCTTCGGTTGCCATCGATCCTTTCCTCTGGGACCAAGCCGAGTCGCGAAACAAAGGAAAGGTTGTTGCGTCGGTCGGTGCTAATAACGAGATACGAATCGCCCAAGGGCCCAGCAATTACTTTCGCGTTTTTCTCGAACCGTCCATGGGAATCAGCTTGGATCAGCGTATTACCGTGCGTTATCGGTCACGAAGTGCCACCCTGGATTTCAACGGCGGTCTCGACTTCATGCTGGAAGATGTCCGCACACGCGGTGATCGAAAGCGTCCTTTTTGGGCTATGGTCAGCATCCCTTAAAGAGTGGCCGAGAATCGACGATTCTGGGTGGGCGGCGCACAATAATGGGCGGTGCAACACTGGAAAGTCTGGGCAAAAAGGGCGGAAGCGGCGACTTGGATTACAGGACGGATTCGCCTTGTGAGTGGCCAAATCGCTTTCGTAGACTCGCCCTTCGGCTGTCGCCCGATTGTTGGGCGGCACAGTGAAGGCGTGAAGTTCAAAAACAGCGTAATTTGCCTGCTCTAAAGCGAATCTATCGGTGTCCACAGGATTGTCCACACCTGGGCCAAATGCCCTGGTTGAAGGCGATTGCGCGGATTTCGGCCACGATAATTCTTTGCGGAATTTTTCCGGTGGTGGAATTATCGGCCCAGCAGTCGGGTCTGTCCGGTGCGACGGAGACCTTAGTCGCCCCTCCGTTGGTCGAAGCGTCAAGACGTGGTTTGCCACCCGATCGATCTGGTACCGCCGATATTCACCGTGGCGGCCCGTCGGTCTGGGACGGCAATCGGCGCGTTGATGCGCGTGGCCAATCCGTCTATCGGTGGACAGAGTCCAACGCTGATGCCTACTTGATCGAAGGCGAGTGTCGACTGGCAACGCCTGACGGCTTGGTCTCAGCAAACCAAATGTTGATCTTGGTTCGACGCGATAACACTGCAGTTGGCGATCACAACTGGGTTGTCCGCGTTGCGGTCGTCGGTAAAGTTCAATTCGCGTCCGAAAGAACGAGAGACCTAGGCCAACGCGTGCAGACTTCGTTTGGACAATCGGCGTGGCGGGGGCAATGGACCGTGCCGACTCAGCCGACGGTTGACGCCCCCAATTTTCGTGGTGCTCCCGATGCCACTCCGCTGCTGCTGGAAGCGTTCACAACGGAATCGGTAAACTCTGATGAGAACGGCATTGCTGTTTCACAGGTTCAATTTGAATTGCCAGTTCCCACTGGCGCAAACCCCTCGTCGTCCGAGACGATGTCGCCTGGCGGATTGATCGAAACTTCGCCGATCCCCTCCGAGATGTTGCCACGCGTGCAAGCGATGCAACCACCATCACCCGGGGCGTCTGCGGGCCCGAGCAGTATTGTGGGGCCTGATGAACCCTTGATGCCTGCGGTTCAGGACAAAGGCAGCAGTCCGTTTCAATTGATTGTTGGTGGCGGTACTCAGTCGGTGGAAATCGTGTCTCGTGGCTCAGCCAACTTGGCACAACTGGAAACTCAAAACCGGATCGAAACAGGCGAGACCGTTGTGGTAGCCCGTGGCGGCGTTACCGTTTTGATTCGCGACGTCCAAGCTCAATTACCCACGGGCCAACTGCTCGACCTGGGCACCATATCGCTTTCCGCTGACCAAGTCGTTGGCTGGTTTCCGATCGTTACGGGACTGTTGAGCGGTTCGAGTTCATTCAATGATGCAGAGGGCGAGTTCTACTTAGAAGGAAACATTGTTTTCCGACAGGGCGATCGCGTCATTTATGCCAATTCGATGTATTACAACGTGACTCGCGAGTATGGCATGGTGCTTGGTGCCGAAGCGATCACATCGGTACCAGATTTTGATGGCGTCGTTCGGCTGAAAGCAGATGTCCTGCAACAGGTTGCCAGTGGCGAGTTCATTGCCTTTGATGCCGCCGTAACGAGCAGTCGAATGGGGGTTCCGCGGTATTGGCTGCAGAGCGAACAATTGCGATTTTCAGACCAGACTCGTGCTGGCATCGACCCTACAACGGGTGCTCCCGTTGAACTCAGCAATCGTGTGATCACCAGCACCAATAACTTCGTCTACTTCGGCGGCGTCCCGCTGCTCTATTGGCCGGCATTCACCAGTGATGTGGAAGTGTCTAGCTTTTATGTGAATAGCGTACGCTTCAGAAACGACAGCATTCTTGGCAGTCAGTTGTATATCGATTGGGATCTCTTTCAACTTTTTGGCCGCCAACGGCCACCTGATGGTGTCGAGTGGACATTATCAACGGATTACCTGAGTGAACGTGGGCCAGCCCTGGGCACCACATTGACGTATGATCGCGATATGTTTTTCGGTCTTGCCGGCCCGACACGCGGCGTGATCGATGCGTGGGCGATTCGTGACACAGGCTTGGATACGCTCGGACGCGGTCGGCGTAACCTGCAACCCGAAGTGACCAATCGTGGCCGTGTGCTCGGGCGTCATCGTCAATACTTAGCAGGCGATTACGAATTGATCGGCGAAATCGGCTATTTGAGCGACAGAAATTTCTTGGACCAGTACTTCGAACGAGAATGGGACCAAGAGAAAGACCACGATACGAACCTACGGCTTCGAAAGCATTATTACAATAATTTATTCGAACTGTCTGCCGAAGCTCGATTGAATGATTTTTACAGTGAAACCCAGCGGTTGCCCCGTTTAGAGCATTACCTACTGGGCGGCTCGGTCTTAGGCGATCGGTTAACATGGTCAATGAAGAATCAGGTCGGCTATGCAGACATGAATGTCGCAAATCCACCACGAGACCCTGCTCAGGCCGCAGTCACACAGATACCTCTGCCTGGTGAAGCAAACGCTAGCGGAATCATTGCTTCGACGCGGCAAGAAGTGGCGATGCCGCTTGAACTCGGTCCGGTCAAGTTTGTGCCATTCGTTTCCGGTGAAGCGTCACATTATGGCGAAGATATCAATGGCGAAAGCTTGTCGCGGTTGATCGGCCAAGCGGGGATTCGTTCGTCGTTGCCGATGTGGAGGATCGACCCGAATGTTCACAGCAGTCTGCTGAACGTTAACGGGCTGGCACATAAAGTTGAGCTTCTTGGAGAATACTTCTATGCCGACAGCAATACAAACTTCAACCAGTTACCGTTGTATGATCGGTTGGATGACAATGCGCAAGAAGAGTTTCGTCGGAGATTTATCTTTGACAATTTTGCCGGCATTTTGCCCGATCGATTCGACCCTCGAACCTATGCGCTTCGGCATGGGATGCAGCGAATGGTTACCAATCCGTCGGAGGTGATCGCTGATGACTTGATGCAAGGTCGACTCGGATTGCATCAACGTTGGCAAACCAAACGTGGATTACCAGGACGCGAGCGCATCGTCGACTTGATGCGATTTGATATCGATACAATGTTTTTCCCCAATGCTGATAGCGATAATTTCGGCGAGACGATGGGACCAACGACTTATGATTTCCGTTACCACGTTGGCGATCGCGTCACACTGCTCAGCGACGGCTATGCCGACTTCTTTGACAGCGGCCTACGGTCGGTAAGTGCCGGTATCCGATCGAGCCGACCAGGTCTGGGTGAAGTTTATGTCGGTGTGATGTCGCTAGAAGGTCCGATCACCAGCCAGGTATTGCGGACCAGTTATGACTATCGCATGAATGAGAAGTGGATCGTTTCGGCAAACAACACCTATGACTTTGGTGCCGCTGGAAATGTCGGTCAAAACATCGCATTAACACGCATTGGCGAATCGTTCTTGTTACGCGTCGGTTTGGATGTCGACCGAGGGCGCGACAACGTGGGCGTTTCCGTGCTATTGGAACCAAGGTTCTTCCCCAGTCGTCGCGTTGGCGCGATTGGCGGCCAACTCATTCCTGCGGCGGGTTTGGAGGGGCTGGAGTGACCACTGACGGCGAAGGTTCATCGCGGATCGGCGTTTGGCGACGGAAACTCGGCGACGCCTTCGACGGACTGTCACATGGCATCCGAACGGAATCGAGTCTGCAGATTCAATTCGTGTTCGCGATGGTTGTGCTGGTGGTTGCCGGAACCCTGGCAATTGAGCCCTGGCGTTGGGCGGTGCTGTTGATCTGCATCGCGTTTGTCATCACAGCCGAATACTTTAATTCAGCGATTGAACAACTGGTCCGTTCGCTCAACCCTGGACATAAGCCTGAAATCGCCAAAGCACTCCACCTAGCCGCTGGTGCAGTTCTGTTCGCCTCGCTATTGGCAGTTGTTATTGGGATTGTGGTGCTTGGTGTTCCGCTCAAGCATTCACTCGGCAGATAGAAAGCTGCTCATTGGAATAACGTACGGCATTGCGGTTGCTTGGTTGGTAAACTGTTGGCATGAAAATCGTATTCCTGACAGCCGGAGCCGCGGGCATGTATTGCGGCAGTTGTAT
>DNWZ01000583.1 GCA_003506095.1 Planctomycetaceae bacterium
CAATCACGAACGATGGATTTGGTGCATACGTCTGGGATTTCATTCCGCTCAAGATCGCAAGCGGTCATGACTTCATTCGCTTTCCGCACCTCACCATGTCGTTCCGTCCGCAAGATTGCATCGCAGCAGTCACGATACCCAATGGCATTTCCGGAGGCTTCCGGTCTCGCCTCAAGGCTGCCGGCCTCGACGGATTCATTGAATTAATGGTCAGTATCCAATCTCGATTGTCGCCCGTCCTTCGGTCTTCGAAGGGATCTCGGGCTATCGTGTACGCAACCCAACGTCACTACAAATCGCAACGTTCAACGCCCCAAATCGACGGCCGTCTCGAAGCTGACCTACGGACATGTATTCGGGACAATAAATCGCCGGTAAAGTACCAGCCAGAATGGATCGAATCGATTTACAACGTGTTGATTCGCAAACGATCGAACATTCAGTGTGGCGTCGAAGCTCGATTCTCCTATGCTTGCCCAATCGTTCAATCACCTGAAGCCGTCGACCTTTTTGCCGAGACCTGGAAGGCCGTCGAACCATTGATTTCATTCGCCTTGGCAGATGCCTAAAGTTTCCTAAGGTTAGATGATTGCTTACCAAGCAAAACTCGATCTTTAGGCCACTCGCAATGCTAATCAGTGCCACCACTGACCACCAAGCATGCTTTCAGCCATGCGAATTCTGATTGGCTCAACACCCATTCGGTTGATGGGCCATTGGTGACGTCGATGGCGGTGTTCCAGCCGATGTCGCCGCCTCGGAGGGTGGCGATGCCGGTTTTTCGGTCGCGGGTGAAGATCCATTGCTCGCCGTGCTCGTTCTCGAAGTAGCCGATGTAGACGTGCGATTCGTCGCCGCCCGCGATCGGTGGGTCGCCGCAGGTTGCTGCGTGATGGTTCGGGAGCTTTAAGAGTGGTTCGGACATCGGTTTGTTTGCCCCATGTTTTTTGGTTTGCGTTGTTTTTTATCGTGGCTTGGCGGGCTTGCCTCGCCTTGGTCCGAACCTATCGAGACGCGTGGGTTTCAGCAAGCTCGATGTTGGTTGTGTCCAAAAACGAAAAAAGCCGGCGGTTAAGCCGGCTTGGGTAGATGGGTTTCGTAATGAAGTTTGATCGGTCGATTGTCTGGTCTATCGAGACTTAGGTTGACCCTCCGTCATTGGATGATTCTTCGTCGGGTTGGACGGGATGCACGACGGGATAGGGCGGCATGTCGGGGTAGTGTTCGCCGGGGTGGCCGGGTGGGAGATTGTCGGGGGCGGAATAGCCGGGCGGGACGTGGGAGGGGTGGTCGGGCGGCAGGCGGGGCCAGGTGTGGATCGGTGGGTAGGCTTCCAGCACGACGGGCTCTTCGGGTTCGGGCGGCCAGGGCCAATCCTCGGGCCACCAGTCGGGGCGCGGTCCGAGGTCGTCGCTGGAACTGGCGGTGGTGGATTCGTCACCTTCGTCGCTGTCGTCGTTGGTGGAGCTGCCTTCGGGGATGTAGGGCGATTGGCTGCCTGGTGGATCGAATGGCGGGACGAACGGTGGTGGCGGCAGCTCGGGGCGGTAGCTGGAGAATTCATTTTCAATGAAATTTTTGCGGTTCCGTGTCGGAAACCGGTCGAGAGACTCAACGACCTTGCGAAAGCCGATCTGCATGAATGTCTCGGATCAATGGATTCGCTCGAATTTTATCGGCGGTGAGTTGGTGGTCGTATTCGACGCGAACAAATCGAAGTTGCTGATCGCGAAGAATAACAAACGATGCTCGTGGATCGCTGTCTCGAGGTTGGCCGACCGATCCAACGCTACATATGCACGGCCCGTTTGGTGAGAACCAACCATCTCCTACCTCGAGGAAATCTTTATAAGTCCAAGGCATTGTAGAGGAATCGTGGGTGGTTCTGAGATGCACGCCCGCTAAATGGTTATGACCGCAAAACGCAAGCGGAGCTGATTGTTCGACAACACGGTCTAACTTCTGCGGAGTGAAAATATCTTCTGGAAAGATCCAGTCGCTAAAATCGCGGGGCATCGCGTGAAAAAAGGCAATGTCACCAGCGAGTTTTGCAACGCAACCTGACTTGAGGATCTGCTGTATGGATTCATCGCCAGCGATCTCATCGCGTACCCATCGCAATTGTTCAAGCAGGAACGTTGACCAACAAGGATCATCCGACGATATCGCGGCGGCATCCCAGTCGCCGATGATGCGTGTTTCACAGTGCTTCAGCAAGTGGATGCATTCGATGGGGTTCGGACCGTAACCAACAATGTCCCCCAAACACACGATCCGTTGAACGCCGACTGATTCGATGTAGCCTAACACGGAAACCAAAGCTTCGAGATTTCCGTGAATATCGCTGATGATCGCTAGAGCGTCCGATCCTGGACTGGGGTTTGGAATAGAGTTGCGACTCATTGGAGTCTCTCCAAAACAGACCATTGCTCTCGATTCAAGTCGACGCCTGGTCGCACCGACTTCACCATCGCGATCGCGTCTGTCGCCGTTTTTGCTTCTCCCGATACGAGCAGAACCGCAGCCGCAACGAGACCTGTCCGACCGTGGCCTTGGGCACAGTGGATCAAGACAGGTTTCGGCATACCATCGACTTCCGCCGCCAAACCACGAAGTTCATCTGCCGTTACTCCTGAACCGTCCAGCATTGGAAAACATGTGTATGACTGAAGCTTCCAGCGATGGTTGGGTTCGGTGAATTCGCACGTCAAGTCAACCACCGAAGCGATATTCTCCGGTAACTCGTGATGAAGTAGGCGACGTGAAAGCGCGAGATCGTCGTGAAGCCAGTTCAATTTCGGTTCGCGTGACAGCAATCGAATCAGATGCCACACCGCGGTCGCGTACAGCACGTACGGCAACACAAGCAACGTCCCGAGCTTGGAACGCCGACCATCAAAACGCTTGCCAAGCACACCAGGTGCAGAGAATAAGTAGGCTGCCGAAACGACTCCGAACGAGAACGCTGGATAGAAAAGCAGCCATGCCCAAGGACCACCACGAACGGCAGCAACCAACATTGCCACTGCCAACAAGAGAAAAAGGAAACCGTACTTCATTCCGTTTCCTTTAAGTCACATCGCGAGTCACTGAGATAGCTTCAAAAAGCTCGGATCGATGCTCGTCCGATCGGACCACGATTGTCAACGTAAGACCATCGAACCGAGGTTCACCTGCAAGCGGTGCCACCGCTGTTCCAAAATCAGCAATCGACATCGGGCCGTATCCGGTGGCCAGGGTCGGCGTTGAGATCGTCTTCGCGCCAGCCTTGATCGCGAGATCTAAAGCGGCGACAACGGTCTGGCGGACGAGTTTGATGGAAGAGTCGTAGAACGGGTCAATCGCAACCGCATGTAGAATTAAACTGAACGGCAGGCCTCCGGCAGCGCTCTGAACGACTGTTCCAGCAGGGACGGCAGAGAGCCCTTTGCTTTTCAAGTGTTCGTGCAACTCCTCTTGAATCGTCGGCCCAACTGCTGAAAGGATCGCTCCATTGACGCCGCCGGAAAGATTCAACCATGGGTTAGCGGTAGAAATCAACACATCAGCGGCAACTGCAAGTACATTACCGACTTCAAGGTTGATTTTCATTTGAAACAATCCGGTGCATTCAGGTCTTCCTAAATTGAACGATGACGATTCGACCCGCGAAGCGAACAGCCGCGAGTTCGTCCTTCATCATATCAAGAACAGCGACAGTCGATCCTCCACCTGTGCCAGCACCGATTAGTGGAAATGCAATCGAGGTGAAATCTTCTTCCTCCGCCAACGCGATTGCATTGCGGCATGAATCTCGGATCGACCTTTCACTCGACCGCCACCACATGCTGATGCCGGCCACGTGGATGATGGCCTTGAATGGCAGATCGCCCGCAGTGGTGAGCACTGCGCCGCCAAGCGGTATTGCCCCGTGCTTAGCAAGCTCACGAAACGGAGCGTATCCAGCACGGCGCTTAATCGCTCCTGAGACACCCTGAGGAAGCAGCAGCCACCAGGAAATGATGTTTCGATTCCAAGCGTTAACGATAACGTCGACGTCTTGGTCCAATAGATCGCCGTCAACGACTTCCAGTTTGCTCATTGGCGATCACGTTGGGAAAGTCAGATATTGCGGTGGCACAGCGTCGACCAGCCAAACACCGTTGGCTGAAAGGTAAAAGAGATGTCCTTGTTGATGCATCGCCGTAGCGTCGACCTGGAGAACGATTGGCTTGCCTCGTCGTGAACCTACTTTGGTTGCCGTCGCTGCATCGGATGAAAGGTGGACGTGGTTTCGGGATCGCTTTTGTAGCCCAGTCGCTCGAATGCTCTCCAGAAATGCTGCAACGGTTCCGTGATAGAGCGTTTGTGGTGGCTTTGCTTCGTCAAGTTTCAAATCGACGTTGGCCAATGAGTGCCCTTGATTGGCACGAATGCGAAGCCCATCGTCGCTTAACGCGAATCACTTCTTGTCACTCGTCGCGACGACTTCGTGGAGCAACTCAAGAGACAAAGCCTTGCCTCGTTCATTGGCATTGGCAATGAGCTGATTGATGTCCAGCCATCCTTCATCATCCAGTTGCATTCCAACGACTTCAGGTTGATGCCTGAGAACAAGGCTCAGGAATTTACTGGTAGCCGTTAGATTTTTTTCGTGGGTCATCAAAGTCAAAACCCATTTTCGATGGTGATATCAGCCAACGGCAGTTGTCCTGGCTTCGGCCAGGCGTCTTTGGTCCCTTTGCCGATCGCGACCATCGGTCCCATGACGTGGTCGTCAGGCAAGTTGATGAGCTTGGCGACGCCTTCGATGTCGAATCCGATCATGGGACAGGACTGATAACCCATGCCTTGCGCGGCGAGCATCATCGTTTGCATCGCCATCCCGATGCTGCGTTGCGCCTCGTCTCGCTGCAGCCACTCGCGGCCCTCGTGGAACGGCCCCATCCATCCGACCAACATCTCAGCGACTTCCTTCGGAGCGTTCGCAAAGTAACGCGACGGCTCTTTCTGCCACGCCTTCATGTCGGCGGTGAACAGAACGAGCAGCGATGCGTCGGTCATCTGTGCTTGGTCGTTTCCGAACTCCTTACGAATCTTCGCTCGCAGATCCGGATCGCGAAGGATGACGAATCGCCAGTGCTGGATATTGAAGCTGGTCGGGGCTTGGATGGTGGCTTCAAACAGCTCCTTTTCTTCGGCCGCGGTCATCCGGTGGTCGGCGTCGAACTGCTTGATCGCGCGGCGGTTATAGATCGCTTCTTTAACTTGCATGGTGGATCCTTGTAGTTGGCATGGATTGTTTTTGGAAAGTTGAATCATGAGTAGCATTATGCTACCATGGCAATGCAAGGAGAAAAACCATGGGACAACCAGTCAAGCTTTCTGATGAATTGGTTTGCGACGCGCGAGCATCGGCGGAGATCACGCAGCGAAGCATTGCCGGCCAAATCGAATTCTGGGCGGCGCTGGGCAAGTCGCTCGAGCCGATCTTGCGTGGCGATCGAGCGATGGCACTGAGGCAATCGGGGGCGGCTCGGCCATTGTCCGAAGCGATTGCGGAGGTGGATTCGCCGGCGGGTCGACAGCGTGTCAGCGATTACCTCAAGACGCGAGCCTTCCCTCATTTTGAACCAATTGCTGATCGCCCAGGTTTACTTCGAAAGACCGACGAGGATGGCACCGAAACGATTGGACGGTTTGTCAATCGAGTCTTCGAACCGGCCGATGAGTGATGCTGGGTTTTGAGTTTCTCGACAAACGACCGATCATCATCGCGATCGCCGGATCCAACGGTGCCGGCAAGTCGACGTTCTTTGCGTCGCATCTGGCCGACTGCGGACTACGGTTCGTCAACGCGGATGACATCGCACTTGAATTGGACATCGGCCCGTACGAAGCGGCCGAGGCGGCAGCGGCGATCCGAGAGTCTCTCGTCGAGCGTGGCGAGAGCTTTATCTTTGAAACGGTCTTGTCGGACCCGGTCGGCGAGAAGGTCGATCTGCTGGCCGGATACGCGTCGCGCGGTTACGAAGTCGTGATGATCTTCATCCGCATCAAAGACGCGGCAACATCGATCCAGCGAGTATCGATGCGGGCCAGCCAGGGCGGGCACGACGTACCGGACGCAAAACTGCGGGCAAGGTTCAAACGCACGCGAGCCAATCTCGCTCGGGCGATCGAACGACTACCGCACGTCTTGGTCTTCGACAATTCCGACCTGAGCCATCCGTACCGCCTCGCCGAGCGTTACCGAGACGGCAAACGTGTCGACAAGAATTTATGTTAAGCAGCTCGGCCGCCATCCGCACCAGCCACAGGCCTCAATGCCAACGATCGACCATCAGTCGAACCACCCGGAAAGCACCCCGCGAATCGTTGCAATATCGCCCGGTTGCCATCTCGACGTGAGTTGTTGAACGATTGGAATCGGAGTGCCTGAAAAAAGGTTACGCCAGCTCTCGGTGGCGAACCGGAACGCATCTGTTTCTAAGAGCGACGTAGCAACTTCGCCAGCTCGATCGCGTTCGTCCATCGTCATCATCGCCACCACTCGGTAGACATCTTGAGCGTGCTTTGCGGCTTGCAAACGATCGAATTCTCGTTGTTCTTCATCTCGGTCAAGGTTTTCAGCTGCCGCCCAGCGGTCCAGCGTCGCTGTCAGTTTCATCACGCTCCAAGTGACTGGATTGGGGACAAGTAGGCCAACCCCGTTCATCTCAAAACGGAATGGATGCAACTCAGAACCGACTGCTTCGGGATTGGTTCGACCGTGAACCCCTTGGTCACCCAGCGATGGTTTGTGTTTGACACGCCGGTTGGTGGCGACCACTCCAACTTCGTCAGGGCTCGGCCTTCGGGTGTGCATCTCGATTACGATTGTTCGGTCGTCTTGCAGACGTTTGATGAATTTCCAGCGTCGTTCGTGTGGACGATCGCTGGCTTCGAAGCCGTTCGTATTCAAAGCAGTAATGACTAATTTTTGAAGCGTGGCGTCTTTGATTAGATCCAGCCCGAGCACCAAGTCGACGTCTTTGGTTACTCGTGGAATAGCGTCTTGCCAGTTTTGAATCGGCACGACGGTGCGTGGTGGAGTTCCATGCGAGAGCCATCGCTGTTTAAGAAATAGGCCGTACCCGCCGGCGATTAGAACGTGGGTCGAGGAAGCAGCATGCAGCTCTTTCCATAAGGGCAGAAAGTGTGGCCACAAGAGATCGTCCATGATGATGTCTAAACACGCGATTTTCGAATGATGGTTTGATACAAATCTTTGGCTGTTTCTCGTTGGCGAGCATCACCGGCATTTAATTCAAGCCAAGTTTGGACTCGACTCGCGTAACGAACTCCGGCTTCGTCTCGTTCGTTGGCGAAATAGTATTCATCTTCTTCGGATTCCATCAGCACAATGTCCGCAAAACTAGGAACGCTCTCCGGAATCAAAGAAAGCGTTGATTCGGCTAGTTTCAGATTATTCACAATGAGTTGCACTGGTCCACCTTGAGCAATCGTGCAATAGCGTGGGGCAGAGGACTCGCCAGACAGCGACCATGCCAACTCATCGACACTCACCAACTCACGCAAATCCAACTTTGCATGAGAGCTTCGATAGGCATGTCGATTAAGCGATGACCTTCGACGCCATTCGCTGCCAAGGTTATCCAGCAAACGCACGGGATCGGTGAGCGCGATCTGGTTTCCGGTTTTGGTCACGATTAAGTCCTCTGCAAACGCTGCGATCGTTTTGGATACCTGCGACAACGATAGACCTTTTGTTTGAGTCTCCTTTTTGATTGCCTCGGTTAATTGACCGAGCGAGTCCCAGTGAGGGTGATTGAGAAGCATTCGAGCGACGAGTGATGATCGACCTCGATAGGGATTAGCAATTGGTCGTGAGTCGGGATACAGATTCGGATTGCCCGTTCGCGCGACGCACATGCGGTTCGGCACGTAGATGAAACCGTTTCCACAAAGGTCGATCCCACTGACCGCTAGCTCTTCGAGCTTGGCGAGTTTCTCCGGTGACAAGTACGGAAGAAACACCATCGGGTGGCTTTCGAATCTCGCTGCATTGTCCGATGCCTTCCGAATCGCTTTCCGAAAAACTTCTGGTGTCGAGCGTGTGTTGCATTCGACCGAGAATCGCTCAGTAGCAAGGTCAGTCGGGAAACTGACGTCGACCAACGCGTCGATTTCTCGATCGTTTGGCCGATCGAACTTGCGGATGACCAGAGGGGGCAGCAATGGCTCACCTGGGCGCAGGTGAGCCAGCATACGCCGCTCATCGATTTTCGTATTTACAGCCATTTTCTCGCTCAGGAAAATCATCGCATACACGAAAATATAACTGATTTTCCTGTTTTGGCAAGTTTTCCCATGCGGGAAAATAGCGTTAAACGGGAAATCACATCCTTGCCTTTACGCGGCTTCTGGCCAGCAAACCGGCCGTCGAAGTCCATATAACCCAGCCAAAACAGAGAGTCTCTGTTTCTGGGAAAATCACATTAGCCGAAGGTCACAGAGACAGAGAGTGGCGAGAGTTCGGGCCGAGAGAGCGCAGAGGCTTGGGCGGATCGCGAAAACAGAGTGTCTCTGTTTGGCCGCCGGCAG
This sequence comes from Planctomycetaceae bacterium, assembly GCA_003506095.1. Lineage (GTDB taxonomy): Bacteria > Planctomycetota > Planctomycetia > Pirellulales > Pirellulaceae > UBA6163. The sequence goes on from DNWZ01000583.1 coordinate 8,587, forward strand.
AGACGCCAGAGAGTCGGCCGGACCGCGTTTGACCCAGCAAAAAAGGGCGTAAGACACGAAAAAAGGCCGGCGACAGTGCAAAGCACCATCGCCGGCCTTCTGATTTACCCGGCGGTCAAAAAATTTTGAACCAAGTCCGGAAAGTTGAGTGGAACCGACACCTCGCGAAACTCGCCTGTTTTCTCTCGTCCGGGTTATGGCTCTTTGGCGGCTCTAGCGAATAACCTGGGCCGAGGGCGCTGGAGAGTCGTCAGAGAGCCTCGGGGTTATTCGATTATCTGAAGGTACCGTTCTGCATCTACTTTCCCCGTCGCTTCATGCTGGCTGTTTCGACATCAAACACATAGTCGCTGATTGAGCCGTTCTTGATCCGCTCGACAACTTCTTCGATCACCGGCAATGGAACCAAGAACCATTCTCTGGGTTGAACCTTTCCGCCGAATCGATCGGCCAACGCTAGGTCGATACGTGCGCGAGCGAGGAATTTGTGGAGCAGCGATTCGAACGCTTTGCAGTTGATGTTGGCTAAGCGATAGACAGCTACCAACTCCACCGCGGCGAAGAGATACGTCGTTTCCTTTCTGGCGTTGGACACTCGCTTCTCGGGATCGCCGGTGGTGAGCCCGATCTTGTGTAGCAGTTCGCGGTTCTCTTGCACGAATGGATTGTCGGAGAGACTTCGTGCCACGTAGATCGCACCAGACTCGCAGTCGCCGTCTTCCATGACATTGGAGAAGAGTGGGCCTAGGTCGCTGAAGTCTTCTTCGGTCTCGGGTTGTTGCGGTACGATACGCCGGCTGTTCTCGTCTTTGTTGAGTGCTCGTCGCAATGAACGAAGTAATAAGTCTGACTCGGTACCATTGTCGAAGATGACTCGTAGGCGTCTATCTCGTTCACCGTGCTCAGGAGTGAACCATTCACCTGTCTCTGCAACCAGTGCCTTCTGGCCGTCGACGATAAACCAGTCGCCCTTGCGTATCTGAGATCGACTGCTGGTCTTGAACAACTCGGTTGATTGACGGCCGGTTTCAAGATCAGCTTGAACCGCTTCAAAGTCCAGTCGAAATGCATCAAAGTCTTCGCACGGCTTGCGCTGGGCAACCTCTTCAGGAACGTTTCGCTCTGCATTGCGCTCTGCAGCCGAGCGGACGTGTTTCATCGTCGTGATGTCACTGTCTGAGGTGTCGACGCCAAGTGCTTCCAAGAGTTCATCGTCGCTATTCAGCTCATACTCTTCGGATGGCTCACTGACGCGGTCTGTTAGTATCCCGTCAGCATCCATAGGCTTCAACAGATCCAAGCATTCAGCACTTGCACGAATCCGATCCAAGCGGACTGCGTACAGTCGCTCAAAGATGTCGCGTTCTTCACCGTGCTGGGGAAGCCGTTCGTGCTCTCGATAGAACCGCTGAATGTCTTCGAACCCTGCGATGATCCGCTCTTGCTTGGCCGTGTAGGTCTGATCCTGCTTGATTT
>DNWZ01000195.1 GCA_003506095.1 Planctomycetaceae bacterium
GTCATAACCAGCCGATGGCTATCATTCTCGGCATCGATCCGGGGCTGAACACGACCGGTTACGGCGTGATCGCTTGCGACGGCATGAAAATGCGGTTGTTAGAAGCCGGTGTGGTACGCACCCGGGCAAAGGGGACGCTCGAAAGCCGCTTGGCCGAGTTGCACGCTGGTGTTACCGAAGTGATCGAAGCTCACAAGCCCGATCACCTCGCCGTCGAACAGCTCTTTTCGCACTACGAACGCGTTCGCACCGCGATCTTGATGGGTCACGCACGCGGAGTGATCTGTTTAACGGCCGGACAGGCGGGGATTCCGGTGACGACCTACGAGCCGACTCGGGTCAAGANNGCGAAGCCTCAGATGCAATTGGCGGTGAAGTTGCAGTTGCGATTATCGACTCTGCCAGAACCGCACGACGTGGCCGATGCGTTGGCGATCGCGATCTGTTGCTTTCACTTGGAGCGACAAATCGGCAAAGCGTCGTGAACACCGTTTGCCCGCTCGTCGGCCGGACCGGTCGCGATAGAATATCTCGCGACTTAACATCGCCTACACTGGCTCCCTTCTTTCCCGGCACTGCGGGGGGCAAGGGGTGGAGATGAGGGGGGCCGGAAACTCATGACCCTCCGTTCACAACCACTTTTGACTCACAGGTAACTCGTTTGATCGTCTCCATTTCCGGAAAACTGTTGCGAGTCGGCGAAGAGAGCGTCGTGATCGAAGTACCGCCTTTTGAGTATGAAGTGATGGTCGCCGATTACACCCGTCGCCAACTTCAAAACAAAACCGGCCAAGAAACTCGTTTGCAGACGCTGGAGTTCATCGACGGCAACGCTGCCCAAGGTGGCCGTCTGTCACCACGGCTGATCGGCTTCTTGACCGAGCCGGAACGCCAATTTTTTGAACTCTTTTGCAGCGTCGATGGCGTCGGGACTAAAAAGGCTCTGCGTGCGATGGTGCGACCGGTGAAGGAGCTGGCGATGTTGATCGAACAGCAAGATGCCAAGGGGCTGTCGGCACTACCTGGCGTCGGACCGGCGACCAGCGAGCGGATCATTGCCAAACTGCGTCGCAAAATGCCTCGGTTCGCCTTGATGGTCGATCGCGGCGGCGCAGCAGGCGAAACGCCCGACCTATCAACATCCGTCGTTACTGATACTTTCGACGCGCTACTAGCACTTGGGCACAGCGAAAGCGAAGCTCGCAACTTGATCGACGAAGCGGTCGCGGGCGGCAAGAAGTTTAAAGACAGCGAATCGTTGTTAACCGCGATCTATCAGAAACGGCTAGGCTGATTCACCATGTTTATCACGCTTGATGGAATCGACGGCGGTGGCAAATCGACTCAAGTCGCTCGGTTATGTGATTTTCTTCGTGACGCCGGGCACCGCGTCGTTGCGGTTCGCGATCCCGGTGGCACGCCGACCGGCGAAGCGATCCGATCGTTGTTGCTCGATTCCGATCTGTCGATGAACCGCCGCAGCGAAGCGATGCTGTTCATGGCCGCGCGCGGTGAATTGGTCAATCGCGTGATTCGCCCCGCGATCGAAGACGGCGTGGTTGTCGTGTCGGATCGATTCTTACTGGCCAACGTCGTCTATCAAAGCATCGCATCGGACGCCAAGGCTGGTGATTTGTCGACCGAGGACTTATGGCATATAGGGCAATGGGCCACCAGTGGTTTGCGACCGGACATCACCTTGTTATTAGATCTTCCGGCCGATGTTGCGATGTCGCGAATCGATCGACCAGCGGACCGCATGGAATCTCGCGGCATCGAATACTTAGCGTCGGTGCGGCAAGCATTCTTAAACCAGCTTCCTCACGCATCGCTGCAAACTCGCGTCATCGACGCATCACAATCGCCTGAGCAAGTTCAGCAGTCCATTCGCGCCGCGGTATTGGAATGTATTGCATGATGATTGCCGCGCTTGGGTCGGTTACGATGCATTGCAGCGGCGTTTCAACTTCAGGGCGTACCACTGGCAATCACCAAAATGCCTTCTCCATTTCCAGGCATGGACCCCTTCATCGAATCGAATGATTGGGAAGATTTTCATGCCAACATGATTACCGCGATCCAATCCGCACTCGTGCCGCTGGTGCGCCCCGATTATTCAGTTCGCACTGAGCGTCGAATCTATATTGACCATCCGAACGATACCCCTTCTGCGTACCTTGCCGACTTGGCTGTTATCCATCGCGACGATCCTTTGGCGACGAAGGAAGTTCGACAGTCGACCGTCAATTATGAATCCGCCACCTACGAATTAGTGCCCGTGGAAAGGTTGCTGCCGGGGCCCATCGAGGTGGTCGAAGACTATCTGGTGATAAGACACCTTGGATCAGGCGACGTTGTGACGGTCATCGAACTGCTTTCGCCGTCAAATCAACGCGTCGGAAGCGAGGGGCGCAAAGCGTATCTGAGCAAACGCGAAGAAATTATCAGCAGTCGAACCAACTTGGTAGAGCTCGATTTGCTGCGCGGCGGTGCCAGGCTGCCAACCATCCAGCCCTTGCCCCCAGGTGATTACTTCGCCTTCGTCTGTCGTGCAAAACGCAGGCGGGTCGCCTCGGTTTACGCTTGGCCTGTGGAGCATCGCTTGCCGGTGATTCCGATCCCACTTGCTTCCGACGCTGCTGAAGTGGCATTGGATCTGCTTACGCTTGGCCTGTGGAGCATCGTTTGCCGGTGATTCCGATCCCACTTGCTTCCGACGCTGCTGAAGTGGCATTGGATCTGCAGAAGGTTTTCAACGACGTATACGATCGAGCCGGTTACGATTATTCGCTGCAATATGAAACGCCACTTGCTGTGCCGTTGAACGAAGCACAATCTCCGTGGGCGCTGAGCCTGCTGAAAAGTAGGTCGGCAGGTATTGAGAAAGAATCACCTGCCTGAAGTGTCGCCGCTTTACCGGCCAGGACGGACTTCGAGTAAAATGAGACTCCCGCAATGACGGTGCCTTGCACTTCCCCTGTCTTTTCCCACCCCCTGGAGATTTACCATGTTTTCTAACGCTGTGAAAACACTTCAAAAACCGATAGCCGCGTTTTCTGTTGCCGTCGCCGCAACCATGGTCGGTGTCTCTGGCTTACCCCTCTGGGCTCAAGAAAAGATCGAGCCGACTGGTCCGGTGGAGCTGATTCGAGACGGGTTCGAGTTTCTCGAAGGCCCGGCTTATGAGCCGAAGTCAGGCGTGTTGTACTTTAGCGACATCCCGGCCAACAAGATTTATACGTTGAACGCCTCAGGCGAGATCGGCGTATTTACCGACGATTCGCGACATACCAACGGGATTGTGTACGTTACCGGCGGTAAGTTCGCCGGCAAATTGGCCGCCTGTCAAATGGACGGCCAGATCGTGGTTTATGATCCGAAGACCAAAGATTTTGAAGTGCTTGCCGCCGAGTACGGCAACGCACGCTTTAACGCACCCAATGATTTGGTTGTCGATGCACAAGGTGGTGTCTATTTTACCGACCCGCTTTTCCGTGCGCCGCAACCACTGCCACAAGAAATTCAGGCCGTTTATTACCGTGCCGCTGATGGCACCGTGACGCGATTGACGGAAGATTTAGCGGCGCCAAACGGAATCGCACTTTCGCCTGATGGCAAGCGATTGTATGTGATCCCCAGTCGCCAGGCCGATATGTTGGTTTATGAGATCGCCGCCCCGGGAAAAATTGGCGAAGCCAAAGTCTTTTGTACGCTGAAGCAACCCGAAGGCCAAACGCAAACCGGTGGCGACGGAATGGTGGTTGATGTGGAAGGCAACCTCTATATCACATCGAATCTTGGTGTTCAGGTTTTCTCATCGAAGGGCGAATACCGAGGCTTGGTCAAGTCGGACCAGCAACCCGCCAATGTTACCTTTGGCGGTGAAGATTTGAAAACCTTATACATCACCGCGCGAACCGGTTTGTATCGCGTTCAAATGCCGATCGCCGGCCTAAAGCCGAACTGATCGGATCTTACGATAACTTGCCGCGCAAACTTGCCGGCAAATCGGGCTGCTGCCAAACACTCATGCCGCCGTCGACCAAGATCGTTTGACCGTGAATGTGTGTGGCGGCATCGCTGAGCAAAAAAACTGCGGTGTCGCCGCAAACCGATGCATCGGGCACCGCGCCGTTGGGCGTATGCAGTTGCATCCATCGTTTCGCATCGGCGTCAGTGTCCAGCACCGTGCCGGTCAATGGCGTTCGTACCAGGCCAGGGGCCATTGAATTGACACGAATGTTCATCGGGGCCAGTGCGACGCACAGCGACCGCACCATCGCAGCGACCGCGCCCTTGCTGGCATCGTATGTGACGTGATCCGGTTCGGCCAATATTCCGTTGATCGATCCGGTCATCAACACCCGCCCGGCGACTGAACCAGCGACCCAGCGTCGAGCGTATTCTT
>DNWZ01000266.1 GCA_003506095.1 Planctomycetaceae bacterium
ATCGACGAGTGTCAGGGCCTGACCAGCGACGCCAACTCGATTTGATTCAATCGCTGAACCGGATGCATCAAGACGCTCGTGATGAAGATCCACAATTAGAATCTCGCATCCAGTCGTTTGAACTAGCTTATCGCATGCAAGCCGAAGCGGCCGACGCGTTTGATGTTTCGCGCGAACCACAACACACGCTCGACGCCTATGGTCCCGGTACACAGGCGAGGCAATTATTGATTGCCCGGCGGTTGCTCGAGCGCGGTGTACGATTCGTGCAGGTTTGGCACGGCGCGGGCCAACCTTGGGACAACCATGATGATATCGAAGTCAATCACCGTCGATTGGCGAAGGAGACTGACCAAGCGATCGCGGCGTTGTTGACTGATTTGAAGGAACGCGGCCTGTTCGAAGATACGCTGGTGATTTGGGGCGGCGAGTTCGGACGCACGCCGACGGTCGAGTTGCCCAAAGAAGGAAGCAATGCTGGGAAGATCAATGGTCGAGACCATAACCACTGGGGATTTTCGATGTGGTTAGCCGGTGGTGGAACGAAAGGCGGTCATGTGCATGGTGCGACTGATGAGTTCGGATTTAAGGCGATTGAAAACCGAGTGCATGTTCACGATTTGCACGCGACCTTGTTGCACCTGATGGGATTCGATCATGAAAAGTTCACGTATCGATGGGCGGGGCGAGACTTCCGTTTGACCGACATTCACGGTCATGTGGTTAAGGATTTGATCGCTTAGCGTCACTTGATGTATACCCCACAACTTTTTTGCGAAAAGATCTAAGTTAACGACGCAGGCCGTTGGCGTGGGTTTGTTAAACCGCTGGCCCTTTGGGCCGCCGGAACCACACACGGGCCAAGGGCCCATTCGTTTGCCTAGCCCAGGCCAACGGCCTGGGTATCGGTCGCGCCGAATCGGCCGTGAGGGCCAACGGCCCGGGCGTTTGCAACATTAGCCGATCACACGGGACCGATCAACGCAAACGGCCGGGCCTTTGGCCCTACAGAATCATTTATCGCCGACGTCCCAGGCCGTTGGCCTGGGCTAGGTAAACCGCTGGCCCTTTGGGCCGCCGGAACCCCGAAATTATCGCAAAAAAGATGTGGGGTATAAAAAGTCTGGTAGCCTATCCCACTTATTGCTCACCCGATGCTTAGTCGTCACTCGATCGTTTCGTCGCCAGCGGCTTTTGCGGAAACCGATTGGCCGGGCAATTCGTCACGATAACGCAGCGCTTCGAGGAACGATTCTAATAAGACTTGAGCGGCGATCGCATCGACCAAGCGATGCCGCGTTCGTTTGCCCGATGCCGTGGCAGAGCGCATGCGGGCTTGTGCGGCGGAGGTTGTGAATCGTTCGTCGAACAATCGCACCGGCTTGCCCGTGACGTCGGCCAACCATTTACCAAAACGTCTTGCTTGGCGGCTCTTGTCGCTCTCGCCGCCGTCACAATGAATCGGCAAACCGACCACGAAGCCGTCGATCGCTTCGCGCTTTGCCAACGATACGAAATAGGGGCCATCGAGTGCTTCGCCGCTGACCTGTCGAATCTCCAGCGGGCTGACCAGAATCCACATCGGATCACAAATCGCGATCCCGATCCGAACGGTCCCGAAGTCGACTGCTGCCAAGCGTCCTGAGCGGGGAAACGACTGGTCGTCGCTTGGGGCGTCATTAGATGCGGCTTCGCTAGGTTCAGCAGGTTTCTCGGACATATCAATCTCGGGTTCTGGCCAGCAGCACAAGGATGCAACTGCCATCATCTATCACATTAAGTCCGGCTTGGCGAGCGGCTTGGCACGCCTCGGCATCCTCGGCGCCGGGCTGCATCCAGATGTGCTTTACGCCGGCGGCGATCGCATCTTGAACAACTTGACGTGTCACTTCGGGCGGCGTGACGATCGACAGCGATTCGGGTGTTGCGGGCAGGTCGGCAATTTTCGCGAAAGCGGCATGCCCTTCGACGACACCAGCGGCAGGGTTCAGCGGGTAAGTCTTGCGGCCGGATTCTAATAACGCGCGAAACACTTTGTTCCCATACTTATCGCGCCGGGTCGACGCTCCCGCAACGGCGAACGAATCGACCGACAGGAAACGTCTCAATTTGTTTTGATCAAGCGACATGTTTTCTTGGTTCGGTTTTTTCAGAATGAATTGTCTGTTCAATCAATTCATCATCGGATCGATGATGATCGGATGTTGTCAAGATTTGATTATTCGTGATCGCCGGGTTGTTCATCCAGCCATCGGGGATGGTACGGACGTGTAAATCCTGCTGCGGATGAGCAATTGTGATATTATGCTGGCGAAAAACATCGTCGATCGCGACATTCAATTCGTGTCGAAGGATTCTTAGATTCGCGATACCCGAGACGAAAACTCGCAGCTCAAATTCGAAGCTGCTGTTACCGATCCTGGACAACAGGACCACGGGTTCGGGGTCGGTTAACGTCAGCGGATTCGCCACAGCGACCTCCTGCAACAAACGTGTCGCCAGTCGAGTATCCGATCCGAAGGCGATCCCAACGTTCAACACCAATCGTAAGTTTGGGTTCGACAAAGTCCAGTTTACAAGATTGCCGGTCACGAAGTCACGATTGGGGACGATCAACTCCTTGTTGTCCCAATCCAAAACAGTGGTCGCGCGAATCCGTATACGCGTGACCGTACCGGAAACGTTGCCGATCGTGACCGTATCGCCGA
>DNWZ01000490.1 GCA_003506095.1 Planctomycetaceae bacterium
ATCTCGCTGCCACCCCATCTCGCTGTCAGGCTGGCTCAACGTCGCCGCCGAGCGATCGCTAACAAGCCGCTGCACTTCTGTGCTCGGAGTACGTCAAGCGAACGGTGTCTGTGTGCGGCATCGGAGTTAGCAACCAGGTCGCCAAGAAAGCTTGGGCAGGACAACCGGCGAAATGGATTCCCTGGCCGGCGTTAACGGACAACAGCCGATTTGGCGTTAACCGCGGTTCACATGGGCTGAACCGCGGCCAACGCTCATCCGGCACGCTCGATCGCCATCACCGAGCATTGCGAAGTGACTCGCGTCTCACCGTCCCGTCAGGCCGGCGTGATAAGGCGGATCGCCCTGGAGTGGCGAACCCCCGTATCAGGAATCACTTTCGAGCCGCGAAGCGGCGACGAAACGATCCACCAACCCCTAGCAAGGCGCCAAAACCAAAGACAGCCAGCGACGTGGGTTCGGGAAGATTACCCTGCGGACCAACGCCCCCCGGGCCGAGCCGATACAACGTAGCGTGAGACAAGTCCTGACTCAGAATGTATTTGAATTCGCTAATCTCACCCACCCTCGCAAATAAATACACCGAAAATTGAGAAGTCGATTTCAGACTCAGCACGTACGAGCCCTCTGCCAGATTGCTGGCGAGCGTAAGAGTACCATCACCAATCGTTCCGAAGGGTCCGCCAGTTTTCGAAAGCTCCGTTTTGCCTAAAGACACCCAATCTTGGAGGGGGGTTTTAAACCCGTCGCCGAAACTGCCCTGAAACTCGACCACATCAACGATGCCAGGGCCTTTCTTATCCGTCGAAAACATCCCGGTCGACGAGATCGTGAAAGGCGTACTTCCCGGCATCAGTCTCAAATCGTCGCCCGCTTTCGTACCCGAGTTCAAAAGCCGTAGCACAACATCCTCTCCTTTAATCGTAGTGTTTCCATCGACGTAACCGTGGAATGCGGTCGCGTAGACGTCATCACCCGGGACAACTCCCGAGCCGCCCTTCGCTACCACCTGCTGCCACGCAGGACTACCAAGGAGTGGGGGGAGCACCAACCCCGCGCCAACACGTGGCGTCATCAGCAATAGACCTATCGCGGCTAACGCCGCGACCGTAATTCGACGTAACATCGTAACCATCTCCCAATCGAGGAACACACGTATCTAAGTCTTGGAATCGCACGATTCCAGCAGCACGACTGCAATCATAAAAGGCGAAAACGGACCCCGTTTTGGGTCGACAAAACCTCGCCTTGAAATACTAAAGGCAACTTTTCAAATCGGACGTTTCCCTCGAAGCCGATAGGGGTGTTTGATGAAGGGTTAAGCATGAGTTGGGGCCATTCCACTTAAAACAGGAGCGTTGTTTTTCGACCCCACTCCGCCGGCATCGCGGGTCCACGGGTGTGACCCGGTCGACCGCAACTCGCGGCTTGGAGGCGTCAATGGGCGGGCCGTCAGCTCGCAGGCCGTCGGCGTTCCGGCCAGTCGATTTCCAACGAGCCTCGATCGAACGGCTGTCGCTGGGGGCAATCGCCGCGGTCACCGCAACGCCCTGCCCCACACGCTCGCCCCGACATACTGGCCGCCGTTGACCCGGAGGCGGACTTGCTTGGCCAGCGACTCCCTGATTGAACGGTCCAGCGAACAGCCCCTCAAACATGAGTGTGCGTGGCTCATCCGCGCACAATGGCCGCCCTCGCACGCATCGCACCCCGTTGTCCGAGAATGTGAGCGTCTTGGGTGGGCCTGTACACAGCGGCATGATTTTCATCGGATTCATCCGATTTTCGTGATTTTTTGGCGATTCCGACAGCCTGAAGCCAGGCCGCCAATCCGGATTGCGGGGCGCCCCAGTGCTGGCCGAGAGACGCCCCTTTTGATGCGACGCAAATGGATGCTGAGCAAATTCCATGCCAGAAACTGGTGGGGGCGAGTTTGGCGTGGAAGCGATCGCAGCCTGGCTCACAGCGCCGTCGCACATCACTCCCCCGTACGGAATCGCGTCGCATTCCGCCGTTTCGCGCCGAGGCCGATCAAGAACACCACGCGGCCGCGCCCCGCCCGGGCTGCCCAGCGCGCGGCGCGCGCCGACGTTGAAATGGACCCAAAGCAATCCCGACTACGGAATTCCTCGCACGATCGGCGGCCCGATGAGCTTGGTGAGCCAGACTGGCAACCGTTGCCAAATCCGAACCAATCGCCGCTTGCCTTCCGCATCGGCCCGCATGTCACTCGGATCACCCCGGCGAACGTAGTACTGCCAAGTCGCCCGATGCGGCTGGGCACCCCACTGGGCCTTGAACTTATAGGTGCCGCTGCCCTCGCTGCTGCGACCAAAGTCGAACAGCTGGCTGCCGCGCTCGACCGATCGCTCCAGCAGATACCGGTACATCAGCATATTGGCGTTCATTGAGTTGAACTCACGCAAGCAACTCGCGCTGGGCACCTCACTGACACCCTCGGAATGCACCAACAAACCGCCCGCGACCGGTTGTCGGTCTTTGCGAACGATGCACAGTTCGGCATTCTGGCGGAACTCTTCGAGAATGCTCGCAAACAGCTTTCGTGGAAACACGGGCGTCCCGAGATCGCGCATGTTGTGGGCAAAGACCGTGTAGAACTCGTTCAACAACTCGATACCACCGAACTCAACGCTGAAGCCGTATTCACCCGATTTTTTGACTTGGCTGCGTACTTTTGACTTCAGCGACGCCATGATGGAATCGATGGTACTGGGCAAAGCCATCCGCATGTGAACCTTATCGGTTCGCTGAAAGTTCAGCCGAGGGTGCTGCACGGGACATTCATGCCGCAATTCCAAATAGCGGACATCCAGCGCGTCGGCCAACTCACAAGCCCGATCGATCAATCGGCAAGCCGTCGGCTGATCGCTCGCCCACACGCCGCCCGTATTCAAATAGGGAATACTGACCAGAAATCGTCCGAACAGCGGCCCCGAAACCAAATGCAGCGGCAGCACACCCACGGTGCGATCGTTGCACCGGGCGCGAACCAGGAAGACACGCTGCCGCAATCCCTTTGACACACTCGTGACCCATGCCTCGCGATGAGCGTTCAGCCGAGCGAACTGCGCATCCATCGTCTCTGGCAATGCAGTGGGCCAATCCAAAATTTCGATTTCAATCACGATCGTGTCTCCTGCCTTCGGTCGTCTGTTCCGTCAGGATCGAACCAAAATCGAACGGCGGTCGAGCCGACCGCGGACAGGCAACGCGGTGTTGATTGACCGTGTCCGCCGCGGCAAAGCCTACAGGACGCGGGAACAAAGCACCAGCGAAACGCACCCTCAAGTGACTCAGGATTCCCCCCAAGCCAGGCCTTGACCGGGCATGCTGCGGCGACGGCGTGGAACCGCCGTGCCGGCCAATCCCAACGCAAAACTTGCCCACACGGCGAGCGCGGTCGGTTCGGGAACCGGTGCAGGGATAAACATGAATCGATCCTGGCCGATTGCATCATGCAGAAAACGAAGCTCATATCCGGAAAGGATGTAGTGAGTCGATGGGTTCAATCCCGTCGGCCAGGTGTTCTCGAGACTTCGCACGTCGGAGTTGTTCGTGATCTGGAAAGTGCCGGTATCGGTTCTTAGCGTCGTCGTCGTCGCGGTTTCGTAAAGAATTTCCCAGGCGGCGATCTGAAAGGCGGCGGTCTTTAAGCTGGTACCAAAAACTCCGTCCAACGAACCCAGGAAATTGCGAACCAGATTGGCTACAAAACAAGGCTTGCATATCGAACCGACTCGGCCCTCAACCCCAGCCCCTCTCCCACGAACCCTGACTCGCCTCGGCTCGCCAGCGTTCGCGGGAGAGGGGAGCCAGGAGCCAGCGCGGCCTTTTCTCCGGCTCCCTTCTCCCCCGGTACTCCGGGGGAGCAAGGGCTGGGGATGAGGGGGGGCCGATTGGCTGCAAAACAAGGCTTGCATGTCGAACCGACTCAGCTCTCAACCCCAGCCCCTCTCCCACAAACCCTGACTCGCTTCGGCTCGCCAGCGTCTGCGGGACAGGTGAGCCCGGCCGGTCGGGGATTTTTTGCTCTTGCTCGAAGAAATCTTCAGCAGGCCTGGACTGACCCGTTCCAAGGCAACTCGACCCTATTGGGATCCCCCCGCACGTTTGGCCCACGGATCGTCCCCGGCATTTCCCTGGGCGTTTGGTCACGCTTCAGCGTCGCCCGCTCTCAGCATTTGCCGGGAACAGCATTCGGCGGGAACAGAGACCAGCACAGATCCACGCGGGCCGGCAGGATTACTTTGGCCATCGCGCAGAGGGCTTTCGCTGTCTCGCGCGGTGCTGGTCAACACGATCCGCATCTGAACCTGGTCGGCCTACTCGCAAGCGCCGCGAACGAAATCGGCCGCCGTCGCCGAGTCTGCGGTCACAGCCGGCAAGGCCCAGAATAGGGGTTTCCGTAACCTGCGCAAAAAAACCAAATGATGTGGGTGCGGGAATGGCAACACTCGGTCGGCCGGAAAGACTACTTGATTTCTATAGAATTTTACGTATAATAGGTTGTCTAGTCGGAAACCTACACCGCGAAGGAAATCGCCGTCAATCGGCGGAAATCAAGTCGACGCGCCCCTTTCGCGAATCACCCTTTCGCGAATCACCCTTTCGCGAATCACCCTTTCGCGTGCTTGGCACGGGAATCGCGCTGAAGGGTCACAGAAGTGGGCGCAGTCACTATTTTCGGCACGATCGAGCCGATTCGGGACTGGGTCTCCAGGCCCGAGCTTATCTAGGTCGATCATTCCGAAAGGACGTCCAAGGCCGTTTTGTACGGAGAAGAAGCAGGGTTTCGCATCACGCCAAAAAATCCTTGACGGATTTTGACTTGCTCGTATTGTGTTTCTACACTTCGAATTTAGGGTTGAATTGAACCGCGTACGACGGACCGGAAGACCGTCGTGCCTTAAAAATTAACGGTGGCAACGCACTGGGGTTCTGAAGCACCTTTCCTTTTCTGACAGTGATTCCGCGAAGTACGCGTCTTGAGGGCCGCGTGAGGGTTTGCATGCATGGTTTCTTCATTGATTTCGTTCAGCCGGCATTGGCTTTCCGCTCGGCTACGGGGCGCCACTGCGGGGTCCAGACATCACGCAGCACGTCTTTCGTTCCCAGACGAAACGGCGCTCAGAAATGTCGACTTGGATATCGGCTCGCCGCTGGTCTGCCGCACGGCTCGTTGTCGGCAAGACTATCGGGAAAGCTTTTCGGTGCTGTATCACAGTTTTCACCGCAGCGGGCTGTGCCCTGGCAATCCCGCGGAATTGCGGGTTTTGCCCTATCACTTGTGTCCGCAAACGCAGGTCTTTGTCGGCGAGCACCAGGGCAAGGTTTGCGGGACGATCAGTCTGGTGCTCGACGAGGGCAGCAGTTTGCCGCTGGAAGGCGTTTTTGGCGATTCTGTTCAGCGGATTCGTGATTCGGGGCGTCGGGTTGCCGAGTTCGCATCGCTGGCGATCGACCCGGCGTTCCCACAGAGCAAAACGAAATCGTTTTCGCAGCTGACCTCCACCGCAGTCACCTTTGCACGCCATCACGGTGTCGACGAGTTGCTGGCCGCAGTCCATCCGCGGCATGCCCGCTTTTACCGGCGTGCGATGGGTTTTCGCTGCCTCAGCGACGTTGTGCCGTACGCAGGAGTGATGGACCACCCGGCGGTGCTGATCGCGGTGTCGATCAACGAAGTGGATCGAGTCGACTCGCGATGGCAGCGTTGGTACGGCCATTCGGCGACCTCTACCCGAGCATCGCTCAAACGGCGTGGGATGTCTTCGGCAGACGCGATTTACTTCAGCGGCTACCTGACGCGGTGGGACGGAGAACAAGCAACGTAGTATCGTTGCGAAAAAAAGTGTCCGACCTTGTTTGAGCGAAGCACCCGAAGGGCTGGTTCCAGGCGAAAAGCCAGCGGACCCAAGAATTGTACAGCCCCAATCAAGTCGTCGATCATTGGCTGCAATGGTACTTTGCCGCCCAATACATCCTGCATCAAACCGTCCGCACCGCGGTGCCTGCTCTGAGTCGCTTCGCCAAGCACATCCATTGCATCTAAATGTTGCTTTTCCGAGCTTTCGGGCTATTAACGGTTCAATGTCGACACCATGAAAACCGCGACTAAAGAATTAGCCCTCAAAACCCAAATAACCGTTTGGTCTGACCGCATCACTAATCAAGTTGCGATTATTTTGGCGTCACACAAACATGAACTGCGATTTAATGTTAATTCGCGATCATCAGGTTGCGAACGCAGCACAAACCGCAGTGACTTTCAGCCCGCACAAATGCAGCCACCGTCAATAAGAGCCGGCATGAATTATCGGACCATTTTTTTGGGCCGGGAACTCCGAAAATGATTAGGAAATCAGATGTCAACGTACGGTAGAGAAATTTCAGAATTACAACACGAAAACCTGGAGCCATTTCCATATGAATCGCGTTTCAAACGCCGTTCTAGCCCCGCAGAACGATTTTGGAATTGGTATGCCAAAGTCTATGGTTCGGTTGAGAACCTTTCTCCTTACAAGGACATGCTACAGGCGGTCGTTGATCTCGTTCCAGAATCGGCACAATCAATACTCGATGCTGGCTGCGGTAGTGGTGCGCTTCTTCAAAAGTTGCGAAGATCCCATCCAGAAGCGAATCTAAGCGGAATTGATTTCAGCGATGAAATGCTCGCAAAGTCGAGGAAACGCGTTCCAGGTCTAAATGCGTGCCAAGGCAATCTGAACATGCAGTTGCCATACCCCGATGAAAAATTCGATTGCATTGTTTGTACCAATGCACTGTATGCTGTTGAATCTCCGCAACGGCTTATGTCAGAGTTGTTAAGGGTTACCAAAAACTCAGGCATAGTTGTTGTATCATCCCCGAAGCGACGAGCAAGGGGAACTAAAATCTTGAGACGCCACTTAACGGACGTATCTGTAATCTCGGGTGTAATTGACATGGTAAGATTTTCTACCTGCATTATCCCCAATGTGTTGATCGAGCGCTACGCAAGGGATCGACGCTATCACTTTCTCACGCGGGACGAAGTTGAAAATCTGGGCGGGCACGTCTCGATACATGCGGACACATTTGCAGAGCAGAATTGGATGTTTACAATATCGAAAAATAGAATAAAGCTTAGAAACTGAACGTTAACTACTTCCCTATATTCTAGGAGATTTCTAGGAGAGATGGTGTAGTTGAGGTTGTGGGCACAGGCTACGGCCAACGCGCATTTTGGGGCATTTACGCGATCTAGGGCGAGTCGCGCCCGGGGTCGATTTTGGCGACAATT
Source organism: Planctomycetaceae bacterium (assembly GCA_003506095.1). GTDB lineage: Bacteria > Planctomycetota > Planctomycetia > Pirellulales > Pirellulaceae > UBA6163. The sequence continues at coordinate 7,304 of DNWZ01000490.1, forward strand.
TGGGGCTGATGACACGCGTTCCTGTTCGCCACTCCAGACTTCAAATCATGCCCGATATACTTTTTGAAAACGTCGATTCAATTCTCGACGGGTTTCGCGATCTTGAGGATCCTAGGTCGCATGTCAGCCGACGCCATCTACTCGGGGATTTGATCGTAATTTCTATCATCGCCGTCATTGCTGGCGCTGACGGCCCCACGGCAATCGGCGCTTGCGCAGCGAACCATGAGGCGTGGCTCCGAAACCATTTGGATCTTCCCAACGGAATCCTTTCCCAGGATACCTTCGATCGCCTTCTAGCAGCGCTCAAGCCGGCCGCTTTTCAAGCCTGTTTCGAAACATTGATCGCAAGCGTTCTACCGAGCGATGACCAGCCCGATCTGAACCAAGTTGCGATCGACGGCAAGGCCGTTCGTCGTAGCCATGACCGTCGTAAAGGGCTTGGCCCGCTCTTCCTCGTTAGTGCTTGGGCTGTCGAACGAGAAATCACTTTAGGGCAACTAGTGACCGAAGAGAAGTCCAACGAAATCACCGCAATTCCAGGAAGCGTCCCAAAAATTGTTGAAAGTTGAAAGATGGTCTCCCGGAGAGCAGAATCTGCTCTCCGCAACTTTCCAATTTTCGTCGGCTGCAACCGACGGGGAGCCCATCATGAATGAAGTTGGTCTTTTGCAAGCGCTGGGGCAAGTTTCCGCATCGCAGAGGGCGGAAATTTATCGTGACTTCCTGCGCGGGCATGTCAGCGAGATGGTTTGCGAAGTCATGGCGGCCGAAGTCACCGAACTTTGCGGCCTCAAGCATTCACCGTCGCCCAGCGATCACTACCGGGCGGGCAGCAGCCCTGGCTGCGTGCTCGTCGAGGGCGAACGTTAGTAGGTTGTCCGACCTCGGGTTCGCTGAAAAGGTGAAGACGGTTCCAGCCGCGAAGTCGAACTGGCCACCTACCGTGTTGCCAAAGACCCGGCGCAGCTGCTGGCCCAGGTAATCCAGGCGATCGTCGCGGGAGTCAGCGGCCGATCGATGCAGGATCTTAAGCCGAAGTCACCGGGCGTCGGTCGATCCGACGTGTCGCGTTTGTGGGAGTCAGCGGGCGGCAAGTTTGTCGAGAAATTGCGAGGCAAGGATCTCTCGGCGGTGACTTGGTGTGACTTGATTCTCGACGGCATTTGTATCAGCAGTGACCAGACGGCTGTGGTTGCTCTGGGGATCAACAGCAAAGGCAACAAGCAGGTGTTGGACTTCGTGCTCGGCAGCAGCGAAAACCTGGAAGTATCGCGAGAACTGATGAGCCGGATCGTGAAACGGGGGTTCAAGTGCGAGCATCGCTTGTNNTCCCGATGCGATCGTGCAGCGATGCCTGGTGCACAAGGAGCGGAGCATCAAAGGGAGGCTATCGAAGCGTCACTGGGGTGAGCTATCGCGGCTGTTCACTCGACTCCGCAGCTAGACGCCGCAAAAGAGATATTTGGCGAGATGGCGGCATTTCTGAAGCGGATCAACGCGGAGGCTTATCGAAGCTTGCAGGAGGCGGGAGATGAGC
>DNWZ01000308.1 GCA_003506095.1 Planctomycetaceae bacterium
GAATCGATTTGGCACCAGCAAGGATTGCACTGATCACGATGCTTTCACTTTTTCGCCGCTGGCATATCCGCAGATTATTGAATCAGCCACTCAGCCCTGACCGCGCCCAGTGGCTGAAGGCTAGCATCGCGGCACATCAGAGACTCGACGATCCGATGAGACGACGCCTGGAACAAATCGTCGCCGTCATGTTAGCCCGTTGTCACTGGGAAGCTTGTGAAGGACTGGTGCTGCGTGATGAAATGCGAACTCGCATCGCAGGTCACGCCGCCGTGATGCTTCTGGGGGCCAAGGATTACTACTTCGATTCGGTCTCAGTCATTCTCGTTTTTCCGGGGGTCATTCGCCGCCGTGATCAATCACGACAATCGCCCACCGTCGGCGAAGCGTGGTCCAATGGCGGTGTCGTCTTATCATGGGCGGAAGTCGAAAGGATTGGCACCGACGGAAACGCGCACAATGTTGTGATCCACGAGTTCGCGCATCACTTGGATGGGCGCGATGGCGAAATGGGCGGATCGATTCCGTTTTCTAGCACTGCCGACCAAGCGGATTGGACACGCGTGGCTGCTATCGAATATGAACAGCTGTTAGAAGATGTACAAAGGCGGCGTGCCACGGTATTTGATCCTTATGGCGCAACCAATCAGGCCGAATTCTTTGCCGTTGCCAGTGAAGCTTTTTTTGAACAACCCAATCGAACTCGTTATCACCATCAGGATCTGTTCGACTTGTTGACAAAATTTTACCAGATCGACCCTAGAGCCTGGAACGATCACTAAGCTTGAATTAACGCTTGCCCGAAGGTTTCTTTCGTTTATTGGGTGGCAAGGCTTTGGGCGTTTCGGGGTTGAGCTGTTCGCGAACACGATCGGCAAACGACTTCTTTTCGGTCTTCTTTGCCGTCACGGTTCCGTCCACGACATCACCATCACTCATCGCCGGAATCGGCTTGGATGGTGGCAAAGTCCGTTTGACGACCATCCGCTCTGCGATACCCCACAGGCTGCTGGTAATAAAATAGATACACAAACCAGCCGGAACACGAAAAAAGAAAATGGCCATCATCAAGGTCATGATTGTCATGATCCGCTGCGTCATTGCCTGTTGTTCATCCGTCGCCGGGGGCATGAACATTTTCTGCTGAATCAAAAACAGAATGACGACGAACACGGGCAGAATATTAAAATAGGGCCCTAACCAACCGGTACCACGACCGGCAAGGTAGTCCCACAACCAATCGCCCCAATAATACAACATATCTGGACCGGCAAGATTATTGGCCCACTGCAACCGTGACGATAACGCTTCTTGGCGAAGTTCGAGGTCGACGGACAAACATCGGTACAACCCGATAAAGATTGGCAACTGCAGCAACGCAGGCAAACAGCCAGCAAGCGGATTAAACCCAACACGTTTTTGAAACTCACGCTGGGCTTTAAGCCGCGCTTCCATATCATCCTTATACTTCTCCGTGATTTTCTTCAGTTCCGGAGCCAGTTCTTGCATCCGCTGGGCGTGAATGGCGGCATTCCGACTGAGCGGGAACAGACACGCGCGTACTAATACGGTCAGCAGAATGATCGCAATCGCATAATTGCCGATCATCCAATTGAATCCATGCAAGATCCAGCCGAGAAACTTCGATACGCCGCCGAACCATCCATATTCGATCGTATCAGTGAGGCCCAACGAATCGAGTAATTCAGGGGCTTTCGGCCCGGCGAACAATTGCCACTGCTGGGCAAGCTCATTTTGGGGCGGAACCTCTTTGACGACGCTGTCCAGAAAGAAGCTGACGTTAACAGCCCGCTCTTGGTGAACGGGAATCGCGGATGCATCGGCGACGAGTGTCGCTGCGGCGCGGCGAAAATCTTTAAACTCCGTTGCACCCACAGGCGGCAAGTAGGCAACATTAAAGTATTGGGCATCGATGCCGGCATAAGCCAACGCTCGGCTCGGTTCCGGTTCGTCTTCCACGAAGATCATCTGATCGGGATCGACCGGCTTGTTTTTACCTCGCTTAAGCAGGTCGTAACCGCTGAGCAAACGATGGCCGTCGCGCTGCGTCCGGTAAACGACATCCCGCGCAGCAGCACCACCCATAAAGTTCGGGCTGATTTTTGTCGAATACCACCAACCTTCCAGCGTGACACCATTGGGGCCTTCAAGACGATATGCGATTTTCTGTGGCTGTTCGCCGACATTTCGAACCGCCACGTCCATATCGATCATATAGCTGGCCGGATTCAGCTTATAAGATCGAGTGATCTCTAACGGCCCGGTCGCGGTGGCGCCCAGCCGCCCCACTGGCAGAGGCAAAGTAAAGACGGCATTGCTTTGGACACCTTCGGCAGCCGTAACATCATGCGAATAAACGGCATCGGCAATCCATGCTAAACCACTGATGCTCGACTTGCCTGTGGGGATCGAAGCGGCACCGAGTTGGCTGAGCGTAACACGGCAAGAGAGTCGGTCGAAGTTTCCGAGCACTTCGTCAGCACCGCCGGTACTGGACAATCGCACCAAGTCGAGCGGATGCTCCGATAGCGTCGCCGAGAAAACCAGCGGCTGATTGCCTGCGGAAGGTCGCAACACTTCGATCGACAGCGTTTGACCAGGAGCTGTGTTTGCCAACACCGATTCGAGATCCCCAGCAGACGAGATTGCCTTGCCCCCAACGGCGACGATCAAGTCGTCGACCATCAAGCCAGCGGGGAAATCCGGACTCGGCGATTGGGCCAACGCGGCCGGCGTGCCGGGGCCAACGACTCGCACAACGCAGCCATCGCTAGCGGGTGAGGATTTGGCTGCCAAATATCCAAGGTATCCGCTGTTGGTGTCGACTCGACGAAACTTCAGGTTGCCGCCAGCGGTTCGCTCGGTCAGCTCCAATCGTTCGACCGCACCACCACGGGCATTGAGCGTTGCCAAAATGAAATAGCCCGATGCCGGATCCATCGACCCCAGGGTGACCAGGGATGGCGACGCTTTGATTGCTTCATCGGGATCGGCATCCGCTGCGGCGACACCGCCTGCGAGCGGTTGCTCGGCGTCCGTATCGGCGACACGATCGGCATCAGCGACCTGCTGACCCGCAGCCTCGCCATCGTTGCCGACAACCGCATCGGCGACGGCAGGCTGTTTAGCGACCGGCTTTGCAGGCGGTTGGGGAACGAACATGACGTTCAACGTCATGTAGATCGCCAAAAACAGGGTCGACGTGATAAACCAGGTAAGGAGGCGACGTTCCACGAAAAAACTATTTAATAAAGGTGCGAATTGGGAGGTGCAGCACGCGTCGATGGCCACCCGCGCCGGTCCCTATTTTGCCCCACATCGGAGATCTGGGAAAGCCGCAACTGTCCAACACGTCGATATTTTCCACCGTCAAGGGGGCAAACCGCGTCGATTTTGATTCGACAGCAAGCTTTTGTCATGGAACGGGCTCCGTCAGTCCGATGGTAAACCCCATGGGGAATGTACGGATATGACGAACATCAAACTCAATCGTCGTCGCTGCCTAGTTGCGACCTCATCGTTGCTTGCAGCGATCATTGGAACGTCCGGCTCGGCGATTGGCGAGGGGCTTGCCGCACCGTTGAGCCGAGCGGTCGAACCGCTTGGTGAGGGATACCTTTCGCCTGTAATAACGGCGATGGCACTCGATCCACGCGGCCTGCTGTTGGCCGTGGCCGGCGATGATTACTCCATACGCCTGCTCGACACCAAAGATTTGACCGAAAAAGAACGCTTGATCGGCCATCGCGATTTGGTGCGCACGTTAGCATTTCGAGCCGATGGGCGTTTATTGGCATCCGCTGGCAATGATGGCCGTTTGACCCTTTGGGACCGAACCAGTCAATGGTCGATTGCTCGCCAAATCAATGACCTGCCGACCATTTTCGACATCCGATTTTCACCTGACGGCAATCAATTGGCGGCAGTCGGGTTCGACACGCAACTGATGCTGTTCGACAATGGCGATCGGCCGTCGCTGCATTGCGATTGCTCCGACCTGCGAGCGGTCAGCTACAACAGCACCGGTGACCGCCTAGCTGTCGTTGGTCGATCGGGCAAACTACACCTGTTTGACCCCCGAAGCGGTCAGGAGATCGGCGAGTTTGCGATCCACGCTTCTCGAGTTCGAGACATCGTTTTCCTGCCAGGTACGAATTGGTCAGCGACGGTGGGCGAGGATGGTACGGCAACCATCTTTGATCTTGGAAACTATCAGATTAAGAAACAGATCGATTTCTTACCTTGCAAGCTGTTTACAGTCGCAGCGATTGACAAAACAACGATCGCTGTCGCTGGCAGCGACAATCGAATCCGCATAGTGAATGCGACAACGGGTGAAGTGACCCGAAACATCGATATTCACAGCGGCTCAATCAACTCATTGGTGTATGCGGACGGAGTCTTATACAGCGGTGGGTTTGACGCTCAAGTTTTTAAAACGATCGTTTCCGATGGCCGAGATCCAAGATTGGCCGAGCGGGATAAAGCGACTGGACGTTAAGCACCGATGGTTAGTAGCGGCTGAACGCGATCGGTTTTTGTAGGCCACAAAAACGACGGTTGTAATGAGTCGACTGAGGGCACAGGGAGGTGCCCAGTACATGTGGAGTCCAATCGGAATCTTCAGGCGCCCTCGCGTTAAGTCGGCAACTGCGCCCTCGCGTCAAATCGTGTCTCGGCGGACATTGCGCGCCGAACATCTCGAACCACGGCGTATGATGACGGCGGCCCCGATTCATGTCGGGATTGTCTATTTAGAAACCGACTATTTGGAAACCGACAGCGGTTGGGGCAGCGACGAGATTCCCGATCGATTCATCATGTCGTTTACCGGCGGCGCGGCCGGTACTCAGATGACCGAGTTTCGCATTTCGACGGATAAAGACAAAGATGGTTTGTCGATCGGCGACTTGATCTTTGATACCGCGACGGGCGGTCGTGGCAAGGCGGGCTGGCACCCATTTTTAGTTACTAAGATCGATGCGGTATCCGGCGATCGAGTCAACGTCACCGCAGATGTAACCGATGGCACGACCGAGCTAGTCATCCGTTTGACGAACTTCAATGCAGGTGACCTGCTGGAGTTCTCGATCGACATGGACGAAGTGCTGCGAATGCACTCCGATCTCGATCGTTTCAATGCCGCGTTGGATGTGATCGCAAGCGGACAAGAAATGGAGGACGCTATTTTCACAGCGTCCTTCACTGCGCCGCATTATGAGGCGACAACTTCCGAATCGCTGTTCAGAAACGACTTCGGAAATCCGGCAGCACAATTCGGGCTCAGACTGCCGCCCGATGAAGGACCAACAGTCGACAGTCGGCCAAGTCGTTCGGCCGCAGCTATCGGCACCGTAAACCAAACCCCCAAACCGATCTCGATCGGTGGTACGGTTTGGGTCGACAATGATTTGAACCTAAGGCGTGATCCGGGCGAAGCGACCTTACCGGGAGTAACCGTCGCACTGTTTCGCAAAAACAATATTACAGGACAATTTGTCGACACCGGCCACCGACAGGTAACTTCATCGTCGGGAACCTATCTTTTTGGTACCACCCTCGGCTTGATGCCAGGCGAATACCAGGTAGTGCAAACGCAACCGGACGGTTTCTTCAGTGTCGGAGCGGTTGCCGGTTCGATCGGTGGTAATTCAGTCGGACGTGCAGCATCGTCGGACATTTTGACGGGAATCAACATCCCACTGGGCGACCTGCATGCTGTTGATTATGACTTCGCAGAAGCACGACCGGCTCAGGTAGGCGGTTTTGTCTATCGAGATAACAACGACAACGGCCGTCGAGATGCGGGCGAAGCGGGGATTGGCGGAGTGACCATGCGATTGGTGCCACGCAACACCATCGTTCCCTTCTCGCCGATCGAAACGCAAACACTGGCCGACGGATCTTATCGCTTTCAAAATCTGCCGCCGGGCCTCTATGACATCATCGAAGTGACCCAACCGCCTGGCTTGGACGATGGGCGCGATTCCGCGGGCACCGTCGATGGTCGCGTTGTGGGTATTGCAGATGAACCTGGCGACGTGATTCGTAATGTCCAATTGAATAGCGCAAGCATTGGAAACGAATACAACTTCGGCGAACTACCACGCGGCATCATCACCGGCGGCGTCTACTTAGCACCGCCGGGTGAGGACTGTGGTGGCCGGGATGATGCCCGCAGCACGCCACTTGCTGGCGTATCGATCGAACTGGTAGGCCCAGGCGGCGTTACGATTGCAAGAACGACAACTGGCCCCGATGGCCAATATCGTTTCGAGGATGTTCCCAAGGGAACTTATAGCATCATCGAAATCACTCCGAAAGGTTTGATCGACGGTAAAGCCCATGTCGGCCGCATCAGCGGCATTCAGGTCGGTGCGGCAGTTGGTGGCGGTTTGATTCGTGATATTGCATTGCCCGCCGGAGCGACCGGAACACGTTATGATTTTTGCGAAGCCGCGCCCGCGCAAATATCAGGCTATGTCTATCACGATCGAGACAACGATGGACTGCGTGAAAGCGGTGAGGAAGCGATTCCCGGAACGACCGTCGAGTTGGTAAGCGCATCAGGACAAGTCGTCGCAACCACTCAAACCGATGCGCAGGGGCTTTATAGGTTCACAGGCTTACTGCCGGGCAATTATTCGATCCGACAAGTTCAACCAACAGGCTTTCTGGACGGACGCGATACCGCTGGCACAATCGATAGCGTCGCTGTCGGTGCGGCGATCAACCCAGGCGATCTGATCACTTCGGTCGCGATTCGCCAAGGCCAAAGTGGCATCAATTATAACTTCGGCGAATTGCGTTCTGCCACACTTTCTGGCCGAGTTCATGTCGACACCGATGGTGATTGCCTTTATGACCCCGGGGAGATGCTTTTGGCCGGAGTGACGATCCGGTTGATCAACGCCTCGGGCGCTGAAGTCGCATCCACCCAAACCAACGCCCAAGGTATATATACATTCACAGACATTCCGCCGGGAACCTACACGGTCATCCAAGAACAACCTGCAGGCTACTTCTCTGGTACAGCTCGGCCCGGGTCCGCTGGCGGTGTTAAAGAAACGGATGATCGCATCGGCAGCATCACGCTCGGTTCAGGCGAAGTGGCTGTGGATTACGATTTCTGTGAAAAGCCACCCGCAGAG